>NZ_JBAPKY010000011.1:0-103252 GCF_037083785.1 Roseovarius sp. D22-M7 | reverse complement strand
CCGCTTTTCCCGGCGCTGATCCAGCTTGCGCATGGGCAGGCCGACAGCGAGGCGGTCGCGGAACTTCTGGCAGAGCCCGACGACGATCCCACCGATCTGGAGGCCCTCGATGCCGTCTGGGAAGAGGCCGAGGTCACTTTCGGCCCCGACCCGAATGCCGGCTGCCCGCAGGTGCGCGACATGCTTGCGCAGATGGACCCCGGAACACCACGCACCGACCGCGTGTCGAACCCGGCTGAATAGGAGCAGATGACATGTTCGGAAATTTCGATCTCAACTACCTGATCTTCGGCATCCTGCCCTACGCGGTGCTGGCCGTCGCGCTGATCGGGACCATCGCGCGCTACGAGCGTGATCCCTTCACCTGGAAATCGTCCTCCAGCCAGCTTCTGCGGCGCAAGCAGTTGATGTGGGGCTCGGTCCTCTTTCACGTGGGCATCATCGTGCTGTTCTTCGGGCACCTGATCGGGCTTTTCACGCCGATCTGGGTGCTCGACGCCCTCGGCATCAGCTACGGGTTCAAGCAGTGGGTGGCGGTGATCCTCGGCGGGACGGCGGGGCTGGCGGCCTTCGTGGGCGCCAGCATGCTGCTGCACCGGCGGCTGTTCGACACCCGCATCCGCGTCAATTCCAGCTATGCCGATATCGGCATCCTTGCGATCCTCTGGCTGCAGATCGTCATCGGCATGGGCACCATAATCCTGACGCTGCAGCACATGGATGGCGGCAAGATGGTGCTGTTCATGACATGGTCGCAAAGCGTGATGACCCTGCAACTCAACGCATGGGCGCAGGTCGTGGATGTCCACTGGCTCTACAAGGCGCATATCCTTCTGGGCATGGTGATCGTGGCGCTGTTCCCGTTCACCCGGCTGGTGCACATGCTGTCGATCCCGCTGCGCTACGTCACGCTGCGCCCCGGCTACCAGGTGGTGCGCTCGCGGCGCACGCGTCCGCTGGCCGACCGCCGGCGCGCGATCGACCGGGCCGGGACGCCCAAGGGTCCGTCGCCCAAGACCACACCTGCGGAGTGAGCATGATGAACGCCCTCTTTCCCGATGTCGTCGTCAATGGCGAAACCATCCCCCCGGCCGCCATCGCGGCCGAGGCCCAGAACCATCCCGGCCCGCGCGACAAGCCCGGCATCGCCTGGCGCAAGGCCGCGCAGGCGCTGACCATCCGCGCCCTGCTGTTGCAGGAAGCGGCCCGACGGGGACTGCAGGCCGAGGTCCACGAACTGGCCCCCGGCCGGTTCGAGACCGAGGATGAGGCGACGATCCGCACGCTGCTCGAAGAGGCCGTCGAACCGCCCGAGGTGACCGAAGCGCAGATCCACGCGGAATGGGCGCGCGATCCCGACCGCTTCCGCTCGGCCCCGCTATGGGACGTGTCACACATCCTGTGTGCCTGCGATCCGCGCGACGAGACCGCAAGCGCTGCCGCCCGGGCCCGCGCCGAGGCGCTGCTCGCGCGGCTCGACGGCGACGCCAAGGGGTTCGCGGCCACGGCCGCGCGCGAAAGCGAATGCGGGTCGAAATCCGCGGGTGGGGCGCTCGGGCAGCTCGGCCCCGGCGACACCGTGCCGGAATTCGAGGCCGCCTTGCGGGGTCTCGACGCGGAAACCGTCACGCCGGACCCGGTGCAGTCCCGCCATGGCTGGCACATCATCCGCCTGAACGCCGTCGCTCCCGGCGCGGTCCTGCCCTACCAGACGGTCGCGCCGAAAATCGCGCAGGCGCTGGAAAAGGCCGCCTGGACCGCGGCCTCGCGCGCGTTCATCGCCGAACTTGCGGATCAAAGCGACATCCAGGGCGCGACTCTCGACCCGATCTGATCCCGTGAAAGGGGCCGGTCATGACGACGACAGCAAGACCACAGTCTTCCTGCAGTGAGGTGCGCTCGACCGGCCCCGACCCGCGCAGCTGCCCGCTTGACATCATCGCCGGGGACCTGCGCCGTGCGCGCAAGGTCTGCGAGGATCTTGACGCGATTTCAGGCTCTGAAACCCTGGATCCCGATCTGACACGGCAGGCGCTGCGGGGCCTTCGAACCGACCTGCCCCGGCACCTGCGCGACACGACCGAGGATCTCCTCCCGCTGCTGCGCCGGCGATGCCCGTCCGGTGACGGACTTGCACGGTCGCTCGCGCGGATCGGGAACGACCTCGACCTTGCACGCGACGGCCTGCCGGACCTGTGCAATCTCGTGGCGAGATGCCTTGGGACCGGCTGCCCGCCGACGGTGCCCGACGCCGTCACCCTGGCCTGCGGCACGCGCCGCCTTCGCCGCTACCTGATGGCCGGCAAGGCCATTCTTCTGCCGCTGGCGCGCAGCCTGCTGACCGCGCGCGACCGGCAAACCCTCTGCCTTCGCCTGCAAGAGCGGCGCGGCACCGATCCGGGACGTTTTCGACGCGGGTCCGCACCCTGACGATCCGTCCCGCCATCGCCTTGTCGGGATACGGCTGCGAGACATTCGATGCGCGCAAGACCCTGCCGACGTTGGACGCGGCGCGCGTCGACGTCCAGCGTTTCAGAACGTCCCGAGTGCATCCGGGACACCGGGGCGTCGTGTTCGGCTTGGGACCGCAACCTCAGGCCGCGTGCGGGCCCTTGGGAACAAGCGCGTCCCACGCGTCGTGCTGCGACAGGAACACCCGGCCGGTGAGGTCATTAAGGAAATGGCTGCGCTCGAGGCGATCCATGACCGGGCCCTTGACCTCGCTCAGATGCAGCGTGATGCCGGTCGCCGCGAGGCGCGCGTTGATCGCCTCGAGGCTTTCGAGCGCCGAGAAATCGATCTCGTTGACCGCCGAGCACATCAGCACCACGTGCCGCAGCGCCCGGTCCCCGGCCATGCGATCCTGGATCAGGTCCTCGAGGAACCGCGCATTGGCGAAATAAAGGCTTTGATCGACCCGCAATGTCAGCAGCGTCGGATCGGTCTCGACCTTGTGGCGCTTGATGTTGCGGAAATGCTCGGTGCCCGGGACGCGCCCGACCTCGGCCACGTGCGGGCGCGAGGTCTTGTAGAGATGTAGCACCAGCGACAGGATGACCCCCGCCGACACGCCCGCCTCGACCCCCAGCCCCAGCGTCAGCAGGATGGTGGCCAGCACGGCGGCGAAATCGGACCTCGAATAGGCCCATGATTTCCGCAGGATCGAGAAATCGACAAGGCTCAGCACGGCGACGATGATCGTCGCGGCCAACGTGGCCTGCGGCAGGAAAAAGATCAGCGGGGTCAGCGCGACCGCCGCGATCGCCAGCCCGACGGCGGTGAAGGCCCCGGCTGCAGGCGTTTCGGCGCCGGCATCGTAATTGACCACCGAACGGGCAAAGCCGCCGGTCACCGGGTACCCGCCGGTGAAGGCGGCGCCGATATTGGCCGCGCCCAGCCCGATCAGCTCCTGGTCGGGATCGATGCGCTGGCGCTTCTTCGCGGCAAGCGTCTGCGCCACCGAGACCGACTCGACGAACCCGATCACCGAGATCAGCGCGGCCGGGATCAGAAGCATCCCCAGAAGATCCGGCGACAGGTCGGGCATGGTCAGCGGCGGAAGCCCCCGCGGCACCGCGCCGACGATGGCCACCCCCCGCGCGGCGAGATCCAGTGCCCAGACCGCCACGGTCGTGGCCGCGACCGCCACCACCGGGCCGGCCTTGGCCAGAAGATCCGCGGCGCGCGGCGCCAGCCCGGTGCGCATCAGCAGCGGCTTCAACCCCTTGCGTACCCAGAAGAGAAACGCGGTCGCCAGCACGCCGATGACCAGTGTCGGCCAGTGCACCGCGCCCGCCTGCCGCACCAGGGATGCCGCCATCTGGACAAGCGTGTGGCCTTCGGCGGGCACGCCGAGGATATGCTTGAGCTGGCTGGTGGCGATCAGGATGCCGCTCGCCGTGATGAAGCCGGCGATCACCGGATGGCTGAGGAAATTGGCGATGAAGCCGAGGCGCAGCAGCCCCAGCCCCAGCAGCATCGCGCCCGACAGCAGCGCCAGCGTCAGCGCGGCGGCGGCATAGCCCATGCTGCCCGCCTCGGCCACCTGCCCGATCGCCGCCGCCGTCATCAGCGACACCACCGCCACCGGCCCCACGGCCAGCGCGCGGCTGGTGCCGAACAGCGCGTAAAGCACGATTGGCACGATCGAGGCATAGATCCCCGCCTGCGCCGGCAGCCCCGCGAGCAGCGCGTAGGCCAGCGATTGCGGGATCAGCATGATGGTCACGATCACCGCCGCCATCAGATCGTTGGTCAGCGTGTCGCGGGTATAGCCGCGGCCCCAGTCGAGGGGCGGGAAATAGCGGGCGAAAAGCGGCTTCATCCGGGGCGCGGGCCTTCTCGGTGTTCGGTCGCAAGGAAAGTGCCCCGGGCAAGGGCCCGGGGCACGTGGATCTGTGTTCCGGGACCGGCGTTCAGAGCGTGTTCACCGGCAGTTTCAGCATCGGGTTGCCGTCCTTGTCCGTCGGCACCTCGCCGGCGCGCATGTTGACCTGCAGCGAGGGCAGGATCAGCCGCGGCATGCCAAGCTGCGCGTCGCGCGTCGTGCGGAAGCGGACGAACTCCTCTTTGGTCTTGCCGCCGCCCACGTGGATGTTGTGGGCCTTTTCCTCGGCCACGGTCGTCNCTTTGGTCTTGCCGCCGCCCACGTGGATGTTGTGGGCCTTTTCCTCGGCCACGGTCGTCTCCCACCGGATGTCGCGGCCGTTGGGGCCGTAATCATGGCACATGAACAGCCGCATCTCGTCGGGCAGGGCCAGCACCTTCTGGATGCTGTCGTAAAGCTGCCCCGCATCGCCGCCGGGAAAATCGGCGCGCGCCGAGCCGCCATCGGGCATGAAGAGCGTATCGCCCACGAAGGCCGCATCGCCCATCACATGGGTCATGCAGGCCGGCGTGTGGCCGGGCGTGTGCATCGCGAAACAGCTCAGGCCGCCGATGGTATAGGTGTCGCCGTCGGTGAACAGCCGGTCGAACTGGCTGCCGTCGCGCTGGAACTCGGTGCCCTCGTTGAAGATCTTGCCGAACACGTCCTGCACCACGAGGATCTTCTCGCCGATGCCGATCTTGCCGCCGAGCTGCTGCTGGATATAGGGCGCCGCCGAGAGGTGATCGGCATGGACATGCGTCTCGATGATCCATTCGAGGGTCAGCCCCTCGGCCGTGATATGGGCGATCATCGCGTCGGCGTGGTCATAGGTGATGCGCCCCGCCGCCATGTCGATATCCATCACCGAATCGACCACCGCGCAGGTGGTCGAGCCGGGGTCGCGGACGACATAGCTGATGGTGTTGGTGGCCTCGTCGAAAAACGCGGTCACCTGCGGGGTCACGCTCATGTCGACCGGATATTGCGTCATGTTTTCACTCCTTCGCTCAGGGCCGGGCCGTCAGCGCCGGCAGGTGCGGATGCCGAGCACCGTGTAAAGCCGGCAGATCACCGTCGCGCAGCGCGCAGAATTACATTCTTGAACATGAATATGATGATCGGGTGGTCAGATGTAAAGGATCTTCCTGTCGCACCTGCCGGCAGTGCGCCAGCCATCGCCCTCGATCCCGCCCGGCAAAGCCGCGATTCGGTCGATCGGCGCGGCATCACTCCGCGAGGTGGCAAGCGACGCGCGTGTCGCCGATGCGGCGCATCTCGGGACGCTCGACGCTGCAGCGCGCCACCGCGATCGGGCACCGCGGGTGAAAGGCGCAGCCCGGGGGCGGGTTGATCGCGTCGGGGATCTCGCCCTTGGGCGGATCCACCTCGCGGCCGTAGGCATCCATCCGCGGCGCGGCGTCGAACAGCATCTGCGTATAGGGATGCTTGGGATCGTCGAAAAGCGCGTCGCGCGGCGCCTCCTCGACCAGCCGCCCGAGGTACAGCACGCCGATCACGTCGGCCATGTGATGCACCACCGTCAGGTCATGGCTGATGAAAAGGTAGGTCAGCCCGTATTCCTCGCGCAGATCGGTCATCAGGTTCAACACCTGGCTTTGCACCGAGACGTCCAGCGCCGATGTCGGCTCGTCGCAGACGATGATCCTGGGCTCGGATGACAGCGCGCGGGCGATGCAGATGCGCTGCCGCTGCCCGCCCGAAAACTCGTGCGGATACTTGCCCGCATCCGCCGCCGACAGGCCCACCTGTTCCAGCAGACGCTCGGCCAGCCCCTCGGTCCGGCCGCCGCGCGCCGCGACCGGCTCGACGATGATGTCGCGCACCCGCCAGCGCGGGTTGAGCGAGGCGTAGGGATCCTGAAAGATCATCTGGATATGCGCGCGCACCGCGTCGATCTTGGCCGCGTCGGTCTCGCTCGCCAGATCCACGCCCTCGATCTCGACAGCACCGTCCGAGGGCGGCACCAGCCCGACGATGATCTTGCCGATGGTGGACTTGCCGGACCCGCTTTCGCCGACCAGCGCGTAGACGCTGTTCTCGGGCACCTCGAAGCTGACCTCGGACACCGCGGTCAGCAGCGCCCGCGGCCGACGCTCGATCACCCGGTTGAGCCACGGTTTCGAGACGTCGAAGATGCGGCTGAGGTTCTGCACGTTGATGATCGCGCTCATGCTTCGGCCTCTTCTTTCACGTCGCGGGTCAGGGGAAACCAGCAGGCCGCGCGGCCGTCGCAGGTGTCCAGCGTCGGGCCGGGCTCCTGCCGGCAGACCGGCTGCGCCCGATCGCAGCGCGGGGCGAAGGCGCAGCCGGGCGGCAGGTTGCCCAGACGCGGCATCGCGCCGGGGATCTGCCGCAACCGCGTGCGCCCCTGGCTCGCCAGCGGGGTCGAGGCCATCAGACCGGCGGTATAGGGATGCCGCGCGCGCCCCAGAACCTCGCGCACGGGGCCAAGCTCGGCCAGACGCCCGGCATACATCACCGCAACCCGGTCGGCGGCCTCTGCGATAACGCCCATGTCATGAGTGACCAGCATCACCGCCACGCCGCGCTCGCGGCACAGCCGCTTGAGCAGCACGATGATCTGCGCCTGCACCGACACGTCCAGCGCAGTCGTCGGCTCGTCGGCGATCACCAGGTCGGGTTCGGCACAAAGCGCCAATGCGATGACCACGCGCTGCCGCATCCCGCCCGAGAATTCGTGCGGATAGCTGCCCATCCGCTGACTGGCGGCGGGGATGCCCACCTCGTCGAGGGCGGCGACGGCGCGCTTGCGGGCCTCCGACTGGCTGAGATCGAGATGCTCGAGAATGGTCTCGGCCAGCTGGTCGCCCACCGTCAGCAGCGGGTTGAGCGAGGTCAGCGGGTCCTGGAAGATCATCCCCATCCGCTTGCCCCGCAAGCGCCGCAGCGCCTCCCCGCGCAGGTTGTGAACGGGTTGCCCCATGAGCAGCACCTCGCCGGACGTGATCCGCGCGGGCGGGTCCAGAAGGCCGATCACGGCATTGCCGGTCATCGACTTGCCCGCGCCGGATTCGCCCACCACGCCCAGGATCTCGCCCGACGCGATGTCGTAGCTGACATGATCGACCGGCCGCAGGATGCCGTGCCGCGTGGGAATCTCCACGACGAGGTCGCGGACCGAAAGGACGGGGGTATCGCTCATCTCAGCCTCGGGTTCAGGGCATCGCGCAGCCAGTCGCCCAGCAGGTTGATCGACAGGGCCAGCGCCAGCAGCGTGGCGGCGGGAAAGAACAGGATCCACCATTCGCCCGAGAACATGAACTCCTGCCCGATCCGGATCAGCGTGCCCAGCGACGGCTTGGTCGGCGGCGCGCCCACCCCGAGAAACGACAGCGTCGCCTCGGCGATGATCGCCAGCGCCAGCGAAATCGTCGCGATCACCAGCACCGGGTTCAGCACGTTGGGCAGGATGTGGCGCAGCATGATCGAGAACGGCGTGCGCCCGATCAGCTTTGCCGCCTGCACGTATTCCTTGTTCTTCTCCACCAGCGTCGCACCACGTACCACGCGCGCGAACTGCACCCAGTCCGACAGCCCTATGGCGAGGATCAGCACCCAGATCGCCATCGCGTCGCGATGCTCGGGCGGGGTGATGCCCTTTGCGATCCCGAAGATCAGCATCGCCACGAGGATCGCGGGAAAGGTCAGCTGCACATCGGCCACGCGCATGATGATCGACTCGGCCCAGCCACCGAGGTAGCCCGCCATCAGCCCCAGCGTGACCCCCAGCACCATCGCAAGCAGCACCGCCGACAACCCCACGAAAAGCGAGATGCGCATCCCGAACAGGATCGTCGACAACACGTCGCGGCCCTGATCGTCGGTGCCCAGCACGAAGAACTCGCCGGTGAACTGGTTGGCCTGCCCCGGCGGGGTGAAGCCGTTCATCAGGTTGAGCGTCGAGGGGTCGAACGGGTTGTGCGGCGCGATGACGGGCGCGAACAGCGCGCCCAGCATCATCAGCAGCGCCACCGCGAAGGACACCACCGCCACCGGCGAATGCCGGAACGACCAGACGAAATCGCTTTCCCATGTGCGGCGCAGGCGCGAGGGGCGGGGGGCTGTCGGGGTCGTCGGGGTCTCGGTCCGGGCCTCGGCCATCTCAGTGCCCTCCCGCCGTGCGGTCGACGCGCAGCCGCGGGTCGATCGCGAAATACAGCATGTCGACGATCAGGTTGATGCCCACGAACATCACCGAGATCATCATCAGGTACGCCGCCATCACCGGAATATCCACGAACTGGATCGCGTTGATGAACAGGAGGCCCACGCCGGGCCACTGGAACACCGTCTCGGTGATGATCGCGAAGGCGATGATGCTGCCCAGTTGCAGGCCGGTGATGGTGATCACCGGCACCAGCGTGTTCTTCAGCGCGTGGCGGAAATTGATGGATCGCTCGCGGATGCCGCGGGCGCGGGCGAAGCGGATGTAATCCATGCGCAGCACCTCCAGCATTTCGGTGCGCACCAGCCGCATGATCAGCGTCATCTGGTACAGCCCCAGGGTGATCGCCGGCAGCACCAGCGCCTTCAGCCCGCTTTCGGTGAGGAACCCGGTGGTCCAGCCGCCGACCCGCGTGACCTCGCCGCGGCCGAAACTGGGCAGCCAGCCCAACTCGACCGAAAAGACGTAGATCAGCAGGATGCCGATCAGGAAGGTGGGCAGCGACACCCCGATCAGCGACAGCGTCATGATCACGTTGGCCGAGATGCCGCGCCGCCGGATCGCCGTGAAGATCCCGAGCGCGACACCGCCCGCCAGCGCCATCACCCCCGACACGAAGGCAAGCTCCAGCGTCGCCGGCAGACGTTCGACGAGGATCTCGGACACCGGGCGCCCCTGCCGGTAGCTGCGCCCGAAATTGCCCTGTGCGGCCTGTTCGAGAAACCGCCAGTATTGCACCGGGAAGGGCTGATCGAGGCCCAGCTCTTCGGTCAGCCGCTCGATATCGGCCTGCGTGCGTTCCTGGCCCAGCATCGCGTCGACCGGATCGCCCACGAAGCGGAACATCGCGAAGGCGACAAGCCCGACGACCAGAAGCACGACCACCGATTGCGCGACGCGCCGAATGATATAGGCCAGCATCAAAGCCTCCGATCGCGGTCACGGGATACGGGCGGCGGCACGCCGGCCCGCCGCCCGCAAGGGCTCAGTTCATGGTGAAGTATTTCATCTTCGGATCGTCCTCGGGGCTGACCTCGATTCCCACCTTCTCGGCCATGCCCCAGTTCAGGACCTGGTGATGGATCGGCAGGTAAAGCACCTCGTCCTGCACCGTGTTCCAGATCTCGGCGATGGTCGCGTTGCGCTTTTCCAGATCGGTTTCCGACGACAGGCTCTGGATCTTGGCGTCGAGATCGGGGTTGGAATACCCGGTGCCGTTCCAGCTGCCGCGATCCGCGCCGCGCGTGTGCACGAGGAAGTTGAAGATATACTCGCTGTCATAGGTCGGCACACCCCAGCCCAGCATGTAGAAATCCGTGCCCCCCGAGGAGATCAGCGGGAAATGCTGCGCCTTGGGCTTGGCGTCGAGGTTCACCGAAATGCCGATCTGGCTGAACATGCCGACCGCGGCCTGGCAGATCGACTCGTCGTTGACATAGCGGTCGTTCGGGCAATCGAGCTGCACCGAGAAGCCGTCGCCATAGCCCGCCTCTTCCATCAGCGCCTTGGCCTTTTCCACGTCGGTCGAGATCTCGTCGAGTTCCTCGGTCCAGCCGTTGACGAAGGGCGGCGCGATGACGCCCGCCGGCTGGCTCTGGCCGCGCATCACGACCTGCTGGATGGCATCGCGGTTGATCGCCAGGTTCATCGCCTCGCGCACGCGCACATCCGCGAACGGGTTGGCGCCCTCGACATCGTCATTCTCGATGTCGTCGGGGCCCTGGTTCAGGCCGAAGAAGATCGTCCGGTTCTGCGGCGCGGTCTTGACCACCAGACCGTCGGTGTTCTCGACCCGCTCGAGGTCCTGCACCGGCACGTCCTGGATGAAATCGACCTCGCCCGACAAGAGCGCCGCAACCCGCGTGGCGGCGTTCTGGATCGGGGTGTAGACGATCTCGCTGACATCCATCGCGAACTGGTCCATGCCCCAGTAATCTTCGTTGCGCGTCAGGACCGTCTTCACGTCCGGCTCGCGGCTGACCAGCTCGAACGCGCCGGTGCCGTTGGCGTTGGTGGTGGCGAAGGTCTTTTCGCCGCCATCCACGTCCTGCACGTCGACCGCGTCATTGGCCTCGGCCCAGCCCTTGTCCATCATGAAGAGGTTGGTCAGGTTCGACGGCAGGATCGGGTTGGGCCCGTCGGTGACGAACTCGACGGTATGGTCATCGACCGCGCGCACCTCGACGATCGAGCCCAGAAGCTCCTTCATCCCGGAATTTTCCTGCTTGGCGCGGTTGATCGAGAACACCACGTCCTCGGCGGTGAACTCCGCGCCGTCGTGATAGCTCACGCCCTGGCGCAGGTTGAAGACCCAGACATTCGGGTCGCCGTCCTTGGGCGCCCAGTCGGTGGCAAGTGCCGCCTCGAACGCACCGGTGGTGTCGCGCAGGATCAGCGGCTCGTAGATCTGGTGCGACAGCGTATGGGTCGGCCCCTCGTTCTGCGCATGCGGATCCAGCGTCAGCGAATCCCCGGCCCGCGCCCAGCGCAGGGTCTCGGAATAGGCGGCCATGCTGGTAGAGGCCAGCAGCGCCGCGGCCAATAGTCCGGTTGTCGCTTTCATGAGTGAACTCCCTGTTCTTCTGTTTCCGGTGCCCGCTACCCGGGACACTGTGCGCAAACCATAAAGATACTGCATCGATCATCAACCGTTTTGCGAAACCCTGACCCCGGGTCAGAGGCAGCGTCCGTCGCCGCGCCACGCGCGGCGTCAGATCGCCCCGACCGGCGTGGCAGCGATCCAGACCAGCCCGTCGAGGTAAAGCTGCAACCCGGCCATCAACGCCGGCTGCGCGTAATGCCAGATCAGCCACAGCACGCCCAGCAGCGCCAGCAGCGGCAGCGCCCAGACAAGGCTCAGCGAAAAGCTGGCGCGCAGCGCGTGCAGCGGGCCGGCCGGCGCGGCCTCGACCCAACCGGCGACCGGGCGACGCAGGACACGCGGCCAGATGCCCTGCACGCCCAGCAGGCTGAGCATGCCGTGCAGCAGCGTGGGCGCCAGCGTCGAGAACAGCATCAGATACAGCCAGACATACGCCCCCGGATCGGCCTCCACCCCGGCAAAGAGCGCGGGCAGATCGAGGAACGGCACCCCGGCCAGCAGGTTCAACCCGTGGATGACCGCCACCATCACAGCCCCCAGCCCGAGCAACAGACCGCAGGCCAGCCCCAGATCCGCCAGCCCCCAAAGGAACGGCAAGCCAGAGCGCGGCCCCCGCCGGATCAGCGACAGCGTGAGCGCGTAGGACACCACGTCGAACAGCGCATTGATCAACGGCAGAACGGCGAGGAACAGGAACAGGCTGCGGCGGTCATCGGGCAACGCCGACCAGTCGACCCATTTGGCGATCACCAGCACAGACGCGACCATAGCCCCGGTCAGTAAGACCAAAGCAAGGCGCGGCAGGCGGCGATTGTCGAGCATACCAATTATGGCTGCGCAAGCGAGTGCAACGACGACCGCAACTGCGACTGAAGCCGAACCTGTGAATGCACTCGCAATTGCGACCGCAACTGCGACTGCGCCTGAGAATCTGAATGCTATGGCGATGGCGACTGTGCCTGCGACTGGTCCTCCATACATGAATGCAAATGCAATGGCGATGGCGACTACGGCCAGTATTACGATTTGAAGCAAACAGCCCTTGACCTTGTTCACAGCTGTACGCAGTACCCCTAGGGACGTTGTGCTAATCAGCGCACCCGTCAAGGTCACGGCTATCAAGATAAAATTGCACGATCCGGCCAAAACTCGGCCTCGGGAACGACGACAACGCCGTCGGCCTGCTCCTTTACCCCGGTCACGACCCATTGGCCAATCAGCAAAACAGCCGGGTATGCCATAGCTAGTGTAAGCGCAAAATCGTAGATCCGCCATGTCAGCGCGGCGCGGAAGAGCGCGGGCGCCGACGCGCTGTCCGGCGCCGGGTCGCAGAACCGCGCCCAGACCCACATCACGTTGCGCCGCGCCAGCGTGGTGTAGATCTGCGTGAAGGTGGACTTGCGCAGCGTGCCGGCAAGGAAGGTACGGCTGCCGGTGCCCGACAGGGCCAAGCCTGCGACAAGCCAAAGCACTAACCAAACAAAGAAAGCGCCGCATCCCCCCCAAGGCACACCAAGGATCGCCATTGCTATAGTCGCACTGACAATTCCCACAAAGATCCCAATCGCGGCCAAATTTGACCCGAGATGACCGTCCTGCATACGCACCCCTGCCTTTCTTAATCTTAACTCCGCCATAGCGAAGACGCGCGGCAAGACAAAGCGGCGGCTTGCAGACCCCTTCGGCACCCCCGGCACGTCGCAGGCGCGTGACCGCCGCCCGCCGCGGCCTAGCTCTGCACGAAAGCATATTTCAGGAGGCCGCCCATGCCCTGCCAAAGCACCGTCGAACTGACGAACCTCGAGATCCCGGTCGAGATCGGCACCTACGCGCCCGGCGACACGGTTCCCGTCGCGCACCTGCTGGACCTGACCCTGACCGTGGATCCCGCGCTTGTCCTGATCGACGCGGACGGCATGGACCATGTCTTCGACTACGATCCCCTGATAACCGAGATCCTGCGCCTGGCCCGCGACGGGCCCTACGCCACCCAAGAACGGCTGATGACCCGCATCGTCCAGGCCTGCGCGGGGCACCCTCAGATCGCGGCGGCAGAGGTTTTCCTGCGCAAGACCCCGGTCGCCGCGGGAACCGGCGCGCTCGGGGTCAGGCTGTCGGTGGATCGCGCCGATCTCGACGCGCTGCGCTGATCGGCGCGCCTCACTCGAACGTCCGCGCCCGGATCGAGGCGAACTTGGCCAACAGATGATCCTGCATCAGCCGCGCGGACCGCGCCGCATCGCGCGCGCACAATGCCTCGGCGATGGCCTCGTGTTCCTCGACGGCCGCGCGCCAGCGCTCGGGCGTCAGGTTCGCCTGGTAGCGTGCCCGCTGCACCCGCACCGCCAGCAAGGCATGAGAGCGCAGCAGCGTGTCATTGCCCGCCGCGGCGAGGACCGCGTTGTGGATCGCCTGGTTGATGCGGAAATACGTGGGCCGGTCGGCCTCCTCGAAGGATTGCCGCAGATCGCGGGTCAGCGCCGCGATCTCCTGCAACGCGGCATCGCCCGCCTGCTCCGCGGCCAGCTCCCCGGCCAGCCCTTCCAGCGCCGCCAGAACGCGGAACACCTCGGCCAGCTCGGCCTCGCTTTGCCGGGTGATGACCGCGCCGCGATGCGGGATGAGATCCAGCAGACCTTCGGCGGCCAGCACCTTGAGCGCCTCGCGCAAAGGCGTACGCGACACGCCGAACTGCGCGGTGAGGCGCTTTTCGTTGATCTTCTCGCCCGGCTCAAGCCGGCCTTCGAGGATCATCTGGCGCAAACGGTTGGTGATCTCGACAGCCAGCGCGGTGCGCCCGATCGGATCGGGCCTGGTCTCGGGCATCGCAGCGTCCGGATCCTGGGCGGTCATCTTTGCGCGCCCTTCCCCGTGGCCTCCGCCGAGGCCCTGTCGAAAACCTCGGCGATGTGCAGCGCGCGCCGCCCGGTGCCGTCGGCGATCTGGTGGCGGCAGGACGTGCCGTTGGCGATCACGATATCCTCGGGGGCGGCGGCGCGGATGGCGGGCAGCAGCGCCGCCTCGCCCATCTTGCGCGACACCTCGATCGTGTCCGCCTGGTAGCCGAACGCGCCGGCCATGCCGCAGCAACTGCTCTCGATATCCCGGGCGTCCAGACCGGGGATCAGCGACAGCGCATGGCCCATGTCGCCCATCACGCCCGCCGCCTTCTGGTGGCAATGCCCGTGGACCCGCGCGACCCGGCCTGTATCGGTCAAGGGCAGGTCGAGCGCGCCCGCCCGCGCCTCGCGCGCCACGAATTCCTCGAACAGCCACGCGTTTTCCGACAATAGCCGCGCGTCCTCGCCCGGCAGCAGCGTCAGGAACTCGTCGCGCAGGGTCAGCAGGCAGGACGGCTCCAGCCCCACCACCGGAACGCCCGCGCGGACATGCGGCAACAGCGCCTCCAGCGTGCGCCGCGCCTCGACGCGGGCCTGCTCGATCATCCCCGCCGCGAGATACGTGCGCCCGCAACATAGCGGGCGGCCGGGGGCCCCTGCGGTGATCACCTCGTAGCCCGCGCGGCTCAATACGCGCAGCGCGGCGCGGGGGATCTCGGGCTCCATCCAGCGGTTGAACGTGTCGGCGAACAGGATCACCTTCCCCGCCTTCCCCGCCTTGCCCGCCGACCGGGCCCGCCCGACCTCGGCATCCCGGAAGAAATCACCGCGGAAGATCGGCAACGCGCGGCCGCGCGCCAGCCCGGTGATCCGCTCGGACAGCGCCGCCAGCACCGGCACCCGGTTGCGCAGCATCATCAGCCCGCGCAGCGCCACGGCCACCCGTGCATAACGCGGCATGTCGGCGATCAGCCGCGCGCGCAGGCCGAACCCCATCTTCTGCCCGCGCTGATACAGCACCTCGGTCTTCATCTTGGCCATGTCGACGCCGGTGGGGCATTCGCGCTTGCACGCCTTGCAGCCGACGCACAGCTTCATGGTCTCGGCCATCTCGTCGGAGTAGAGCGCGTCCTTGCCAAGCTTCCCCGACAGCGCCAGACGCAGGGCGTTGGCCCGTCCGCGGGTCACGTCCCGCTCGTCGCGGGTCACGCGGTAGCTGGGGCACATCGCGCCCCCGGCCAGCTTGCGGCAGGCGCCGTTATTGTTGCACATCTCGACCGCGCCCTGGAATCCGCCGCCCTTGCCGGGCCATGCCGACCAGTCATGCCCGGTCTTCAGATCCTCGAACGCGTAGCCCGGCGGATAGCGCATCAGGCTGCGGTCATCCATCTTGGGCGCATGCACGATCTTGCCGGGGTTGAGGCGCGTGTCGGGGTCGAACGCCGCCTTCACCTCCTCGAAGGCCTTCAGGATCTGCGGCCCGAACATCTTTCCGTGAAACTCGGACCGCACGATGCCGTCGCCATGCTCGCCGGAATGCGAGCCCTTGTAGTCGCGCACCATCTCGAACGCCGCCTCTGCGATCTCGCGCATGGCGCGCACGTCCTTCTCGAGCTTCAGATTGAGGACCGGCCGCACATGCAGGCACCCTTCCGACGCATGTGCGTACCACGTGCCGTTCGTGCCGTGGCTCTTGAACACTTCGGTCAGGCGGTCGGTATATTCCGGCAGGTGATCGAGCGGCACCGCGCAATCCTCGACGAAAGAGACGGGTTTGCCCTCGTCCTTCATCGACATCATGATGTTCAGCCCGGCCTTACGCAATTCGCCGATATCGGCGGCCAGCGCCATGTCGCGCACCTCGACCACGCCGCCCTCGCAGCTACCGCCCTTGCCGAAGCCGTAGCCCAGATCGGCCACGGTATCGGCCAGCCGCGCCATGTTCGCGTCGTTCTCCTCCGGTGTATCGGCGAACTCGACCAGCAGCATCGCGGCCGGTTGCCCGCGCACGAACGCCTCCAGCGTGCGGGCATAGATCGGGATCACGCGCGCGAGATCGATCATCGTGCGGTCCACCAGCTCGACCGAGGTGGGGTTCAATGCCACCAGCGGTTTCGCCGCCTCCATCGCGGCGCGGAAGGTCGGGAAATGGCAGACGCCAAGGATGCGGGTCGGCGAGGGCAGCGGCGACAGCCTGATCTCGATCGCCGTCGAGGTGGCCAGCGTACCCTCGGATCCGATCAGCAGATGGGCGAGGTTGATGGGCGCCGCGTCGGGCACTAGCGCGTCGATATTGTAGCCCCCGACCCGGCGCTGCACCTTGGGAAACCGCGCGGCGATCTCTTCGGCCTCGCGCGCGCCCAGGTCCAGCATCTGCCGCAGCAGCGGCTCGGGCACGCGGTTGCCCGAGCCCGGGCCGAAATCGAACGGCGTCCCGTCGGCCAGATAGCCTTCGATCCGGGCGACATTGTCGCGCGTGGTGCCGTAGCGCAGCGACCGCGCACCGCAGGAATTGTTGCCCACCATGCCGCCGATGGTGGCGCGCGACCCGGTCGAGACATCGACCGGGAACCACAGCCCGTGCGGCCTCAAAGCCCGGTTGAGATCATCAAGCACGATCCCCGGCTCGACCACCGCGCGGCGGCCCTCGACGTCCAGCTCCACGATCCCGTTGAGGTATTTCGAGCAATCCACGATCAGCCCGGAATTGACCGTCTGCCCGCATTGCGATGTGCCGCCGCCGCGCATGGTCAGCGGCAGCCCGGCCCCGCGCGCGGCCTCGATGGCGGCGGCGATATCCTCGGCCACCCGGGGCACCACCACACCCGCCGGCATGATCTGGTAGATCGACGCGTCGGTGGCATAGCGCCCGCGCGCGAACGGATCGAACGCGGTCTCGCCGCGCACCTCTCGCCGCAGACGGTCTTGGATGGCACTGTCCAGCATGGTCCCCCGATGCCCCCTGATCCGGGCGCGGCCTGAGATAGGTCTTGACAGAATATTGAATTCAGAATTCAATTCAAGACAATTCACCTGCCCCGCGCGGCTGCGACGCTTCGCCCCGACGGGACCAGGCGGATACTCTGGGGGGAGGACCGATCATGACCGCTGGCCGCCATTTCCTGCAAATTCCGGGGCCGTCCAACGTGCCCGACCGCATCCTGCGGGCGATGGACATGCCCACGATGGATCACCGCGGCCCGGCCTTTTCGGAGGTCGGCCGCAAGGCGCTGGAGGGCATGAAGACGATCTTCAAGACCGAGGGCCGCGTGGTGATCTACCCGTCCTCGGGCACCGGCGCGTGGGAAGCGGCCCTCGTCAACACGCTGTCCCCGGGCGACACCGTGCTGATGTACGAGACCGGCCATTTCGCCACCCTGTGGAAGAAACTGGCCGAAAAGCTGGGGCTGAACCCCGTCTTCATCGAAGGCGACTGGCGCAGCGGCGCCGATGCGGACGCCATCGAGGCGCGGCTGCGCGCCGATACCGGCCATGCGATCAAGGCAGTCTGCGTGGTGCATAACGAGACCTCGACCGGGTCGGTCACCGATATCGCCGCCACGCGCCGCGCCATCGATGCCGCCGGGCACCCGGCGCTATTGATGGTCGACACGATTTCCTCGCTCGCCTCGGTCGAGTACCGGCACGACGACTGGGGCGTTGACGTCACGGTCTCCGGCTCGCAGAAGGGCTTGATGCTGCCGCCGGGCCTGTCCTTCAACGCGATCAGCGCCAAGGCGATGAAGGCGTCGGAAACCGCGGGGCTGATCCGCTCCTACTGGAGTTGGGCCGACATGACCGGCCCGAACGACACCGGATATTTCCCCTACACCCCCGCGACCAACCTGATCTACGGCCTCAACGCGGCGCTCGACATGCTGCACGAGGAAGGGCTGGACAACGTCTTTGCCCGGCACAGGCGCCACGCGGCCGCCGCCCGGGCGGCGGTCGAGGCGTGGGGGCTCGAGATCCTGTGCAACGCGCCCGCGGATCGCTCTCCGGTGCTGACGGCGGTGATGATGCCCGAGGGCCACTCGGCCGACGCGTTCCGCGCCATTACCTTGCGCCATTACGACATGTCGCTCGGCAATGGCCTGTCGAAACTGGCCGACCGCGTGTTCCGCATCGGCCATCTGGGCGATTTCAACGACCTCATGCTCGTCGGCACGCTGGCCGGCGTGGAAATGGGCCTGCGCGATGCGGGGGTGCCCTACCGCGCGGGCGGCGTGCAGGCGGCGATGGATGTGCTGGGACAGACGCTCGACACGCACCGCGACGCCGCCTAACGTGACCGCGTGCGCGCGGGAGGAGGAGCCCGCGCGCACCCCGCCCGGTCAGGGACCGGGCGCAGCCGAGACCACCGCGCGGCCACACCCGCGCAAACTGAAAACCAAGGGAGGAAGACCATGAAAAAGACACTGATCGCCACCGTCGTGGCCTCGTTCGCGGCGCTGCCCGCGACGGCGGCCGACACCACGCTGAAATTCGGCCATGTCGGCGCGCCCGGCTCGCTGTTCGAGGCGACCGTCAACAACTACGCCGAATGCGTGGGCGAAAAGTCCGGCGGCTCGATCGAGGTGCAGACCTTCGGCTCGTCGCAGCTCGGCAAGGACAAGGAGCTGTTGCAGAAGCTCAAGCTGGGGCAGGTCGATTTCGCGCTGCCCTCGTCGGTGATGTCGTCCGTCGACAGCGTGTTCGGCATCTTCGAGATGCCCTATATCATCAAGGACCGTGACCACATGCGCCGCGTTCAGGACGCGATGATGGACACCTTCCAGGGCGCCGCCAACGACCGCGGCTATCACATCGTCGGCCTGGCCGAGAACGGCTTTCGCCACATCACCAACAATGTCCGCCCGATCAACACGCCCGAGGACCTGCAGGGCATCAAGCTGCGCACCCCCAACGGCGAGTGGCGCGTGAAGATGTTCCAGGAATACGGCGCCAACCCCACCCCGATGGCGTTTTCCGACGTGTTCACCGCGCTCCAGACCGGGGTGATCGACGGGCAGGAGAACCCCTATGCGCAGATCGCCTCGGCCAAGTTCCAGGAGGTGCAGGAATATCTCTCGATCACCGGGCACGTCTACACGCCGGCCTATATCCTCGCCTCGCAAAGTCACTTCGAAGGCCACTCCGACGAGGTGAAATCGGTACTGAACGACTGCGCGGCCGAAACCCAGACCTTCACCTACGAGAAGGCGGCAGAGCTTGAAACAGAGCTTCTGGACGTGATCAAGGAGGCCGGCGTCGAGGTGAACGAGGCCGACAAGGATGCCTTCATCGAGGCGTCCAAGCCGATCTACGACGCCTTCGCCTCCGAGGTCGATGGCGGGCAGGAGATGATCGACCAGGTGCTGTCGCTCGGCAACGCCAGCTGAGACCCCGCCCGGCGGCCGCATATCGCGGCTGCCGGATCCTTCCCTGACACCATGGCGCCCCGATCCCGGCACGGCCCCTGCCGGGCGAAGCAGGTGCAGCGCAAGACAGGCCCCGCATGAACGCTCTTCTCCAACGCATCAACCGAACGGCGAGCACGCTACTGGAATGGATCACGGTCCTTCTGATGGTCGCCCTGACGGTGATCGTGATCCTCGCCGTGCTCGCCCGCCTGACGGGGCAAAGCTTTTCCTGGTATGACGAGGTCGCGGCGATCATGCTGGCCTGGATCACCTATTACGGCTCGGCGCTCGCCGCACTTCACCGCCGGCATATCGGGTTCGACTCTGTCCTGCTGGCGCTGCCGCCGCGCCTGCGCATGGCCGCGGTACTGGTGGGCGAGGCGCTGGTGCTGACCTTCTTCGTGCTGATGGCGCGCGCCGGTTTCCAGGTGCTCGAGGTGCTGGCCGGCGATACCCTCGTGTCGCTGCCCTGGGTGCCGGTGCAATTCACCCAGTCGGTGATCCCCATCGGCGCGATCCTGTTCATCATCTGCCAATTGCTCAGCCTGCCAGACTACTGGTCGAAGACCGCGCGCGGCATCTCTCTGGAACATGCCGAGATCGAGGAAGAGGTCGAGACCGAGATGGCCAACAACAAGGAGCGTGGCTGATGCTGATGCTGGCGATCTTCCTCGCCCTCGTGGCGATGATCTGCATCAACGTGCCGATCGCCGTGGCGCTCGCGCTGGCCGGGGTGATGGGCCTCCTGGCGACCGAAGGCGCGGGCAGCCTCGTGTCGATCGCGCTCGACATGTATGACGGCTCGACCAAGTTCTCGCTGATCGCGATCCCGATGTTCGTGCTGGCCGGCGCCATCATGAACGCCGGCGGCATCACCGACCGGCTGATCAATTTCGTCTCGGCGGTCATCGGCTTCGTGCGCGGCGGCCTCGCGATGGTCAATATCGGCGTGTCGCTGTTCTTCGCCGAGATCTCCGGATCTGCCGTGGCGGATGTCGCCGCCATGGGCTCGATCCTGATCCCGCAGATGAAGAAGCGCGGCTATACCAAGGAACTGGCGGCGTCGGTCACCTCGTCCTCGGCCTCGCTGGCGATCATCATCCCGCCCTCGATCCCGATGATCCTCTATGCCGCCTCGGCCAACACCTCCGTCGAACAGCTCTTCGTGGCGGGCGTGGTGCCGGGGCTTCTGGGCGCGGCGGGGCTGATGTTCGTGGCCTATGTCTTTGCCCGGCGCTACGATCTGCCCACCGAGGAAGCGTTCAACATCCCCCGCCTGCGCGAGACCTTCATGGCGGCGCTGCCGGCCTTCTCGCTGCCGGTGATCATCCTCGGCGGCATCTTCGGCGGCTTCGTCACCGCGACAGAGGCCGCGGGGCTGGCGGTGATCGCCGCCATCGCCGTGTCGATCTGGTACCGCCAGATCGACCTCAAGCATCTGCGCCGCGCCATGCTCGACGGCGGCATGCAGACCGCAGTCGTCATGCTGCTGGTCTCGGCCTCGGTGCTGATGGGCGGGTTCCTGACCCGCGCGCAGATCCCGCAGCAACTGGCGCAAGGCATCCTCAACATCACCGATCAGCAATGGATGATCCTGCTGATTCTCAACTTCTTCTTCCTGGTGATCGGCTTCTTCCTGCATTCGGCGGCGGCGATCATCCTCGTCGTGCCGATCGTCATTCCGCTGATCACGGCGGCGGGCATCGACCCGGTGCATTTCGGGCTGGTGGTGACGCTGAACCTCGCAATCGGGCAACAGACACCGCCCGTCGCCTCGGTGCTGATCACCTCCTGTGCCGTGGCGCGGGCCAATATCTGGGAGGTGTCCAAGGTCAACGTGTGGTTCGTGATGGTGCTGCTGGCGGTGCTGCTGCTCTGCACCTACGTGCCCTCGGTGCCGTTGTTCCTCGTCGAATATTTCTACCGGTAGGGAGGGAGCATGGACGAAATCCAGTCGCAAGTCCGGGGACAAACCCTCTGGATCACCTTCAACCGCCCGCAGGCGCGCAACGCACTGACCTTTGAGATGTACGAGGGGCTATCGCAGCTTTGCCGCGAGGTGCCCGGGGATGGCAGCCTCCGCGCCGTGGTGATCCACGGCGCGGGCGGCAAGGCGTTCGCCGCCGGCACCGACATGACGCAGTTCCGCGCCTTCGACAAACCACAGGACGCCGCCGATTACGAGGCGAAGATCGAGGCCGTGCTCGATGCTGTCGAACGCTGCAAGCTGCCCACGGTGGCCGCGATCAACGGCGCCTGCACCGGCGGGGGCGCGGCAATCGCCGGGGCCTGCGACATCCGCATCGCGGCCGCCAACCTGAAATTCGGCTTTCCCATCGCCCGCACCTTGGGCAACTGCCTGTCGGCGGCGAACCTCGCGCGGCTGGCCTCATTGATGGGCGCGGGCCGGGTGCGCGAGATGATCTTCACCGCCCGCCTGCTGGGTGCCGACGAGGCACAGACATGCGGCCTGGTCACCGAGGTGCTGCCCGACGAGGACGCGCTGATGACCCGCGCCGCGGACCTTGCCGACACGCTCGCGCAGATGGCCCCGCTGACCCTGCGCGCCACGAAAGAGGCGATGCGCCGCGTCTCTGCCGCCACCCGCATCGACGATTCCGACCTGATCGAGATGTGCTACATGAGCCGCGATTTCCGTCACGGGCTCGAAGCCTTCCTCGCCAAGCAGAAACCCGAATGGAGCGGGACATGAGCGACAAAGGCCCCCTCGCCGGCATGAAGGTGATCGAACTGGCGCATATCATGGCCGGCCCGGTCTGCGGGTTGATGCTGGCCGATATGGGCGCGGACGTGGTCAAGGTGGAAAAGCCCGACGGCGATGACAGCCGCCGCTTCGTTCCCCCGGCGATCGAGGGCGAATCCGCCGCCTACATGATGATGAACCGCAACAAGCGCGGTGTCGCATTGAACCTCAAGGATCCGGACGGCGTAGAGGCCCTGCACCGCCTGCTGAAGGATGCCGACGTGGTGATCGAGAATTACCGCATGGGCACGATGGAACGGCTGGGTCTGGGCTACGAGGATCTGCGCGCCATCAACCCGCGCCTGATCTATTGCGAGATTTCCGGCTTCGGCCGCACCGGGCCCTACGCCGAGCGCGGCGGCTTCGATCTGATCGCCCAAGGCATGTCGGGGCTGATGTCGATCACCGGCGAGGGGCCGGGGCGCCCGCCGGTCAAGACCGGCGCGCCGGTCTCCGACATCACCGCCGGCATCCTCGCCGCCATGGGAGTCTCTGCCGCCTATGCACGGGTGCTGCAGACGGGCGAGGGGCAGAAGGTCGACACCTCGCTTTTCGAGGCGGCGATCACGCAGACCTACTGGCAGTCGGCGATCGCCTTCGCGACCGGTGTCGCCCCCGGCCCGATGGGCTCGGCGCATCCGCTGAACGGCCCCTACCAGGCCTTCGAGACAGCCGATGGCTGGATCAACGTGGGTGCGGCCAACCAGCGCAACTGGCTGCGCTTTCTCGACGTGATCGGCGCGCCGGACCTCAACGACGATCCGCGGTTCGCCACCAACCACGACCGGATGCAGCATCTCGGCGCGCTCGAAGAGATCCTCAACGGCCACCTGCGCCAGCAACCCTCGGCGGTCTGGCTGCAGCGGATGGAGGCTGCGGGCCTGCCCGCCGGCCCGGTGCTGGATGTTCTGGAAATGCAGGCCGACCCGCAGGCGCAGGCGCGCGACATGATCGTCGAGGTCGATCACCCCGTGGCCGGCCGTGTCAAGACGCTCGGGCATCCGGTGAAATTCTCAGAGACCCCGGCAGAACAGCGCCGCGCCGCCCCCGTGCTGGGCCAGCACAGCCGCGAGGTCTTGGCCGAGGCAGGCTACGACGCGGACCGGATCGCGGCGATGATCGCCGCCGGCGCGGTGATCGCGGCCTGACCGATCCGCGGGTCGGGGCTATGCCGCTCAGAACTCGTCGCTGCGGAAGGTGAACAGCTCGGCATCGGTGCCCGCGTCGCGTTCGACCAGGCAGACATCGTAGCCCCACAGGCGGCGCAGGTGGCGCAGCACGCGCCGCGCCTCCAACGGGTCCAGCTGCTGGCCATCCTCGACCCAGTGACACAGGTGCAGCACCCGGTCGCCGCGCAGATCGGCGCCGGTCACCTCGATCCGCGGCGACAGCACGGCGGGGTCGTACTGGTCGGCCAGCGCGCGCCGCACGTCGCGATAGCCCGCCTCGTCATGGATGGCCCCAACGACATATTCCGGCGCCTTGCGGTCATCGACCAGCTGGAACAGCCGCCAGTCGCGGATCACCTTGGGTGACAGGAACTGCCGCACGAAGCTCTCGTCGCGGAACTCGGCCCAGGCGCGGCGCAGCGTCGCCATCGGCTCATCATTGCCGGCGATGTCGGGAAACCACGCGGTGTCCTCCTCGGTCGGCTCGGTGCAGATCCGCACGATGTCGCGCATCATCGCGAAGCCCAGCGCGTAGGGGTTCAGCCCGGAATAGGCCTTGTGATCGAAGGACGGCTGCGCCACCACCATCGAATGCAGGTCGAGGAATTCGAGATAGGCGCCATCCTCGATCCGGCCGGTATCGCGCAGCCGGGTCATGATCTCGAAATGGGTCCAGGTGGCGCAGCCCTCGTTCATCAGCTTGGTCTGGCGCTGCGGCTCGAAATAGGTCGAGAACCAGCGCACGATGCGCAGCAATTCGCGCTGCCACTCTGCCAGAAGCGGCGCGTGATGCTCGAGGAACATCAGCAGGTTTTCCTCGGGCAGGCCCAGCGCGCGGCGCTCGTCGGCCTCGGCTTCGGCGGCGCCGTCCTCGGCGTGCTGCGGCACGGTGCGCAGCCACAACTCGTCGGCCTCGTCGCGGGCCACGCGGCGGCGCTCGGCCAGCCGCGCGCGGGTCTCGGCGGGGTCGGGATGCTTGGCGTGACGGTTGCGGTCGATCCCGTGGGCGAAAAGCGCATGTGCGGCATCCAGCACCTCTTCGACCGCCGCGCGCCCGTGGCGTTCCTCGCATTCCATCACGAAGCCGCGCGCGTGGCGCAATTCGTCGAGCACGGTGTCGGCCTCGGTCCAGGCGCGAAACACCTCGTTGTGGCGGAAGAAGTGGTTGTGACCGATGGCGGCATGGGCGATCACCGTGGCCTGCGCGGCCATCGTGTTGTCCTCCATGATGTAGCACAGGCTGGGATCGGAATTGATGACGATCTCCAGCGCAAGCTGCTGGAACCCCTTGCGGTACAACATCTCCTGCTGGGCAAATCTCTTGCCGAAGGACCAGTGCGGATAGTTCAGCGGCATGCCCGTCGCCGCATAGGCATCCAGCATCTGCTCGGACGACACCACCTCGAGGCGCGTCGGATACGGATCCATCCCCAGTTCGTCCCGGGCGATCGCCTCGATCGCGTCATGGGTGCGCTGCAGGGTGTCGAAATTCCACGACGGCCCCTCGAATAGCGGGCCGTCGGTGCGATCTTCGGTCATTCGACGGCTCCTTCGCTGCGGAAGAGATCGCGGAAGACGGGGAAGATGTCGCGCGCCTCGGCGATCCGCCGCATCGCCAGCCCGGGATTTTCCTCGGCCACCGGGGCATAGCCGCGCCACAGGTCGCTTTCGCGGCGCGGCGACAGGCTGAACCGGTCGCGCTGCGGCAGGATTTCGACATAGGCCATGTATTGCGACATCGGCAGGATCTTCTCGGTCAGCAGGCGGGCGCAGATTTCCACGTCGCGCGACAGGTTGTCCCCGTCAGAGGCCTGCGCGACGTAGATGTTGTACTCGTCGGCCGGATAGCGCTGCGCCGCGACGCGCAGCATCTCCTCCAGCGCGGTGGACACGATGGTGCCGCCGGTCTGCCGGCCCTCGAAGAAGGTCTGCTCGTCGACCTCCTCGGCGCGCTGCGTGTGGCGGATGAACACCACCTCGACCTGCTCGTAATGGCGCGCGAGAAACAGGTGCAGCAGCATGAAGAACCGCTTGGCCAGCCCCTTCATGTCCTCGTCCATCGAGGCCGAGACATCCATCAGGCAGAACATCACCGCCTGCGCGATCGGCTCCGGGCGGCTCTCCAGCCGGTTGTAGCGCAGATCGATCGGGTCGAGGAACGGCACCGCCGCGCGCTTGTCGCGCGCCCGGGCAAGGGCGGCATGCAACTCGTCGATGCGGGTCTGCGGATCGCGCCCGTCGGCGGGCACGATCTCGCCGGATTCCAGCCGCGCCAGTTCGCTTTCCAGCTCTTCCACCGCCGCGGCGCCGGGCCGGCCAAGCGCCGCGCGCCGCACCATCGACCGGCGCAGCGACCGCACCATGTTCAGCCGCGTCGCCGGGCCGGATGTCGTGTGGCCCGCGCGCCGGAACCGCGTCGTCTCCACCGCTTTCAGCTTCTTAGCCAGCATGTCGGGCAGCGCCAGGTCCTCGAACAGCAGGTCGAGGAACTCGTCGCGCGACAGGGTGAAGGCGAAACTGTCCTCGCCCTCGCCCTCCTCGCTGGCATTGGATCCAGCCCCGCCGCCGCCCTCGGGGGGCCGCGGGATGGTGTCGCCCGACAGGTACTCGCGGTTGCCGGGCAGCACGCCGCTGCGCCGCCCGGTCGCCGCGTCGCGCTGAAAGACCGGCTCCTGGATGTCGTCCGACGGTATCACCACCCGCTCGTTCGAGGTGGTGTCCTCGATGCTGCGCTTGCGGATGTTCTCCTTGACGGCCTGCCGCAGCCGGCTTTTGGCGCGGTCGAGGAAGCGCTGGCGATTGCCGAAATTGCGCCCCGACGGGTTCTGCCTGCGGTCGACGATGGTCATGGGCGCGCCCCCTTCATCCTGTCCATGTGCCGGCGTGGATCACCCGGCATCGCGCATCCGCATGTACCATTCCACCAGCCGCCGGACCTGCCGCTCGGTATAGCCGCGCTCGGTCATGCGGTTGAGGAAGGCGCGATGCTTGTCGGCGCTTTCCTCGTCCTGCTTGGATTCGAAGGTGATGACCGGCAGCAATTCCTCGATCTGGCTGAACATCCGCTGCTCGATCACGTCGCGGATCTTTTCATAGGACGTCCAGCGCGGGTTCTTGCCCTCGCTGTTGGCGCGCTGCCGCAGGGCGTATTTCACCACCTCGTTGCGGAAATCGCGCGGATTGCGGATGCCCGCCGGCCGCTCGGTCTTCTGCAACTCGCGGTCCAGAACCTCGGGATCGAAGATCTGCCCGGTATCGGGATCCTTGTAATCCTGCCCGTCGACCCAGGCATCGGCATAGGCGATGTACCGGTCGAACAGGTTCTGGCCGTATTCCTCGTAGGATTCCAGATACGCCTTCTGGATCTCCTTTCCGATATGCTCGGCATAACGCGGGGCAAGTTCCTCCTTGATCAGCGTGATGTAGCGCTGCTCTGTCTCGTGGTCCATCTGCTCGCGGCGCAGGGCCTGCTCCAGCACGTACATCAGGTGCACGGGATCGGCGGCGACCTCGTTGGTGTCGAAGTTGAAGGTCTCCGACAGCACCTTGTAGGCAAACCGCGTAGAGGTGCCCGACATCCCCTCGTCGATGCCGGCGGCGTCGCGATATTCCAGAACCGTGCGCGCCTGCGGGTCGGATCCCTTCAGATCCTGCCCGTTATAGACCTGCATCTTGGCGAACAGGCTGGAATTCTCGTGCGGCTTCAGCCGGGTCAGCACCGAAAACCGCGCCATCATCTCCAGCGTGTCGGGCGCGCAGGGCGCCTGCGACAGTTCCGACTGCGCCAGCAGCTTGCGGTAGATCTTCGCCTCTTCGTCGACGCGCAGGCAATAGGGCACGCGGATCAGGCTGATACGGTCCAGAAACGCCTCGTTGTTGCGGTTCGACCGGAAGCTGCGCCATTCGGATTCGTTGGAATGCGCCATGATGATGCCCTGGAACGGCATCGCGCCCAGGTTCTCGGTGCCGACATAGTTGCGCTCCTGCGTGGCGGTCAGCAGCGGGTGCAGCATCTTCTGCGGCGCCTTGAACATCTCGACGAATTCCAGAAGGCCCTGCGTGGTGATGTTCAGCGCGCCGGAATAGCTGTAGGCGTCGGGATCGTCCTGGCTGTAGAATTCCAGCATCCGGATGTCCGGCCGACCCACGAGGGTCGAGATATCCTGGTTGTTCTCGTCGCCCGGTTCCGCCTTGGCCACCGCAATCTGGCGCAGCCGCGACGGGTGCAGCTCGACCACGGTGAAGCGCGACACGTCGCCCTCGAACTCGTCCAGCCGCTTGATCGCCCAGGCCGAGCACATGCCCGGCAGGCGGCGCTGCGGGATGCCGTAATCACGCTCCAGCGCGGGGCCGTCATGGTCGGCATCAAAGAGACCCAAGGGGCTTTCGTAGATCGGGCTGATCTTGTCGCCGGCCTTCAGCACGTAGATCGGGCGCTCTTCCATCAGCGCCTTCATCCGTTCGGCCAGCGACGACTTGCCCCCGCCGACCGGACCCAGCAGGTAGAGAATCTGCTTTTTCTCTTCCAGCCCTTGCGCGGCATGGCGCAGGAAGGCGACGACGCGCTCGATCGTCTCTTCCAGCCCGTAGAAGTCGTCGAAGGCCGGGTAGCGGCGAATCGTCCGGTTCTGGAAGATCCGCCCCAGCCGGTCGTCCTGCGATGTGTCGATGACCTCGGCCTCGCCGATCGCGTCCAGCAACCGCTCGGCGGCCGATGCGTAAAGGGTCGGGTCGTCGCGGCAGCCGTCCAGGTATTCCTGAAGGCTCAGCTCGCGCATGCGCCGCGCGGAAAAGCGGCTTTGAAAGTCATCGAGGATTGTTTGACTGCTCATGATCGGGTCGACGCTCCTTGCGAAAAGGGGTCCGTTGCCGGACGTCTCACTGTTCCGGGCCGCGGTGCTTTTCGACCGCTCCGCCCTTCGAGGCGCTCCGGGCTTTTTCGCGAACGGCGTGCCGCCGGTTTTCAGCTTCCCATCCGGCGGTTTCGTCTGCGCGATTTCCGACTGCCTCGCTACTAAGATTAGTGCTCTGATCGTGTGACACAAGACACAGTACGGTCAATGCGATAACAAGACGGAAAGGATCACCCCGATGACGCCCGACGCGGCACATCCGCCCGCGACCGCCGCAGCCAAAGCTCGAGCGCCGCGAGGTAGGGCAGGTAGAAGGCCACGTATTGCACCTGGTCAAACGGCCCGTCGAGGGCCGGGGTGCTGCCCAGCCCGTCAGTCAGAAGATACCACAGCGTATAGTGCAACCGGAAGATCAGAGAGCCGATGATCAGCACGAAAAGCCGCAGCGCCCATTCGCGGTGGCGGGCGAACGCCCCGGCCCGCGCCAGCCGCAGCACCTGCACCGCCGCGACCAGCATCAGGCCCCCGTAAAGCGCAAAGCCCGCATCCATCAGCGGCCCGGCGATCGTGCCGCGGCTGGCGATGTATCCCAGCCCGCCCAGCGCCGTGACCATCGCCCCGGCGACGATCACCCGCCCGGTCACCCGGTGCAGGCGCGGATGGCGCGCCCGCACCCGCCCGATCAGTTGCAGCGGCACCAGCCCCATGATCGCCCCGCCGAGGATCATGTGCGAGAACACCGCGAGGTTGGTGGGCATCCCGCCGGGCGTGTATAGATAGGTCTCCTGCGACAGATCGAGGGCAAGCCCGCGCGCCCCGAACCCGATCGCGTAGGCCGCAAAGCCAAGGCCCGCCACCGCCAGCAAGGCGATGCCGAGGTAGGCCATGATCCGGGCGGGGATCCGGTACATCGCGCGCCTCCGGGGCAGTTATCCTTGTCCGAGGATAAAGCGCCCGCGCGCGCCACGACAAGCCAGCGTCCGACTCGGCCGGAATGTGTACCTTTCGGCAGGTCAAAACGTACACGGTGTACGCATCGCCCCGTGGGCTCGGGGATCACTTCGCGGTCAACAGATCCGCATAGTCGTCGCGCAGAACGTTCTTCTGCACCTTGCCCATGGTGTTGCGCGGCAGGGCATTCAGCACGATCAGCCGGCGCGGATGCTTGAACCGCGCAAGGCTTTTCGCGGCCGCCTCGGCAATGGCGTCAAGATCGGGTTTCGCGTCGGCCTGCGGCACGAGGAACCCCACCACCGCCTCGCCGAGATCGGGATGCGGCAGGCCCACCACGGCACTTTCCAGCACGCCGGGCTGGTCGTCGAGCAACGCTTCGACCTCCTTGGGGTAGACGTTGTAACCTCCTGAAATAATGAGGTCTTTTGCCCTCCCTACGATCTGCACATAGCCCTGATCGTCGATCAGACCCAGATCGCCCGTGATGAAAAAACCGTTTTCGCGCAGTTCCTCGGCGGTCTTCTCGGGCATGTTCCAGTAGCCCTTGAAGACGTTCGGCCCGCGCACCTCGATCATGCCCGTCTCGCCCTGCGGCAGCTCGTCGCCGGTCTCTGGATCGGTGACGATCACCTCCACCCCCGGCAGCGGAAAGCCCACCGTCCCCGCGCGCCGCGCGCCGTCATAGGGGTTCGAGGTGTTCATGTTGGTCTCGGTCATGCCATAGCGTTCCAAGATACGGTGTCCGGTTCGGTCCTCGAACGCAACATGTGTCTCTGCCAGCAACGGCGCCGAGCCCGAGACGAACAGCCGCATATGCGCCACCAGATCGCGGGTAAAGCGCGGATCGTCCAGCAGCCGCGTGTAGAACGTGGGCACGCCCATCATCGCGGTGGCGCGCGGCAACGCTTCAACTACTTGATCTATATGGAATTTCGGCAGGAAAATCATCGAGCCACCGGCCAGAAGCATGATGTTGGTCGCCACGAACAGCCCATGTGTATGAAAGATCGGCAGCGCGTGCAGCAGCACGTCATCCTCGGTGAAGCGCCAGTAATCGACCAACACCTCGGCATTGGACAAGAGGTTGCCTTGGGTCAGCATCGCCCCCTTCGAGCGTCCGGTCGTACCAGATGTGTAAAGGAACGCGGCCAGATCGTCTGCCTTCCGAGGCGTCGTCTCGAACGTGTCGGGCTGGCCCGCAGCAGCGTCGGGCAGGCTGCCAGCGCCGGTCTCGTCCAGTGTCAGCAGCACCGCCCCCGCTCCGTCGGCCACGGGCCGCAGCGCCTCGGCGCGGGCGGGGTCGCATAGCAGGCATTTCGCCCCACTGTCGGTGACGAAATACTCAACCTCGTCAGCGGTATAGCCGGTATTGAGCGGCAGAAAGATGATGCCCGACTGAACGCAGGCGGCATAGACGCCAAGCGCCCCGGGCGATTTCGCGATCTGCGCCGCAAGCCGGTCCCCGGGCTCCAGACTCGCCGCGCGCAAGGCATGCGCATAGCGCGCGGTGAGCCGCAGGAACGCGTCATGGCTCAACGTCTTGCCGTCCGCGAGGTGCAGGAATGGTGCCGCTCGCCCGGCATGACGGCCGAACAGCGTATCATACAGGGGGTTTGCCATGGTCGTGTCCTTCATTCCGTCGTCTTCGCGGCGGCCGCCGCGAGCGCCGTGACATCGGGCGACGCGGCGATGATCCCCTCCGCCGCAAAGCGCTCGTGGTTCTGCGAGATCTGTGGAAGATCGTAAAGGTAATTCACCATCACGCCCCCGGATTGCCTTTGCCCGTTATACGACAGGTCCGCCCCGGCATGGACCGCGTGGACCAGCGCGCCGTTGCCCAGATGAAACCGCGCGACCGGGTCGAACGGCGTGCCGTCTGCGCGCTTCGCGTGCAGAAGATAGCGGGCGGCGACCCTGCGGCGCGCTTCGTCATCGTCGGGCAGGGCGTGGTCGTTCTGCGCCAGCCACCCCATCAGGTCGGGGATCGGCGAGAGGGTGACGAAGGTCTTCAGGTCGGGCAGTTCCTGCGACAGGTCCGCGACAACCTGTTTTATCAACGAGTTGCCAAAGGAAATCCCCGCCAGCCCCGACTGGCAGTTCGAGATCGAGTAGAACACGGCCGTGTCGGCGTCGCCCGCCGCGATCACCTCCCGGTCCTCGGACAGAACGTCGCGGATCGCGCCCGGGATGCCGCGGGTCAGCGCCACCTCGACAAAGATCAGCGGCTCGTCCGGCATCGCCGGGTGAAAGAAGCCGAAGCAGCGCCGGTCAGTGGGTTGCAGACGGCGGCGCAGATCGTCCCAGCTGTCGATCGCGTGCACTGCCTCGTAGGCGATGATCTTTTCCAGCACATCCGCCGAACTGGTCCAGTTGATCGGGCGCAGCACCAGAAAGCCGCGATTGAACCACGAAGCGAAAAGATGCTTGAGATCGAGATCGACGACCGACAGCACCGGGTTCTCACGCGCCAGCCTCAGCAGATCGGCGCGCATCGCCACCAGCTGCGCCGTGGCGCCCGGCACCTGGTTGAGGCGGCGGGCAAGCTCCTGGCGCGGCGGCTCGGCAGCAGACATGAACGCGCGGTAGCTGGCGCGGTCCGGCGCCGCCTCGAACCGTGCGAGCGTGGCGCGCACCGCGTCCGGATCGACGCCCATGTCGCGGGTCAGGAACTCGAAGAAGGCCAGTTTTCCGGCATCGTCCATGCCCGCGTAACGGTCGAGGATCAGCCGCGCCAGCGCCATGCCCGACACCTCGCCGGAACTGCCGAGCAGGTCGCGGCACAGCGCCTCGATGCCGCGGTCCTCGCGATCGGGCTCCGACGCGCCGCGATAGCGCCGCTCGAACACCGTGGACAGCATGTCGGCCAGAACGCTCACCAGCCTGCCCCCATCACCACATCGGGCAGCCACGTCGCCAGCCCGGGAAAGATGCACAGCAGGATGATCGCGACGATCATGCAGCCGACATAAGGCAGCGAGCCATAGAGGATCGTCTTGAGCTTGATCTCGGGCGCGATGCCGTTGATCACGTAGAGGTTCAGCCCCACCGGCGGCGAGATCAGGCCGATCTCCATGTTGATCGTCAGCACCACCGCGAACCAGATCGGGTCGAACCCGGCGGTGGTGATGATCGGCAGCAGGATCGGCGCCGCCATCAGGATCACCGCGACGGGCGGCAGGAAAAAGCCCGCGATCAGCAGGAAGACGTTGATCGCCCCCATCAGCACCCAACGGTTGACATCGAGCGTGCCGATCCATTCGGCGATGGACTGGGTGATGAAAAGCGACGACAGCATATAGGAAAACACGCCGGCGGCGGCGATGATGAACAGGATCATCACGCTTTCACGAGTGCTGTCGCGCAGCACCACCCAAAGCGCCCGGGGATCCCACAGCTTGTAGATCACCATGGCGATCACCAGGCACATCAGCGCGCCGACGGCCGCGGTTTCCGACGGCGTGGCGATGCCGCCATACATGGCGTAAAGCACGCCGAGGATGATCGCGAGGAACGGCAGGACGCGCGGCAGGATCTCGAGTTTCTGCGCCCAGGTGTAGGGCGTGACACCGATCAGCCGGACATCGCCCGCCTTCCATGTCTGGTAAAGCGACCACGCCATGAACAGCGCCACCAGCAGGATGCCGGGAATGACCCCGGCCAGGAACAACCGGCCGATAGAGGTTTCGGTCGCGATGCCGTAGACGATCATCGTCACCGAGGGCGGGATCAGGATGCCCAAGGTGCCGCCCGCGGCGATGGACCCTGCGGCGACCGAATCCGGGTAGCCGCGGCGGCGCATCTCTGGGATGCCCATCTTGCCGATCGCCGCACAGGTGGCCGGGCTCGACCCTGACATGGCCGAGAACAGCGCGCAGGCCCCGAGGTTCGAGATCACGAGGCCGCCGGGGACGCGGGTCAGCCACCGCTCCAACGCCTCGTAAAGGTCCGCGCCGGCGCGTGTCGAGGCGATCGAGGCGCCCATGATGATGAACATCGGGATCGACAGCAGCGCGAAATTGTCGAGCTTGCCGAAGAAGATCTCGGGCATCAGTTCGAGAGAGCGCACCCCGTCGAAAACGATCAGGAAGCCGCCCGCGACGATCAGCAGCCCGACCGCCACCGATACGCCCGAGAAAAGAACCAGGATCGTGACGACGGCGACGATCAGGCCCAGCAGAAGCGGATCCATCAGCCGTCCCCCAGTCCGAAGGGCGAGTCGATGTCGAGGATCAGCGCCACGAGATCGGCCACCAGTTGCAACAGGAACAGCCCAAACCCCACCGGCAGCGCGAGGTATGGGATCCACAGCCGCACCGCCCAGACGGTGTCGGATGTCCAGCCGCGCGACCACGCGAAATGCCAGAATTCGTAGCCGTACCACAGCATGACCCCGACCACCGTGATCGACAGGGACAGCGTCAGTACCGCCAGCCCCTTGCGCAGGCGTGGCGGCAGGGCCAGCGGGATCAGGTCGACATTCACGTGGCCGCGCAACCGCTGCACATAAGGTAGCCCCAGAAGCGTGGCGGCGACCATCAGGTAGATCACCGCCTCTGTCTGCCAGATGGTCGAGCCGTTCATCACGAAGCGGATCCAGATCATCTGGCAGGTGATGAGCACGGCCGATACGATCATCGCCGCCGACACCCAGCCCGCAAGGCTCGATATCGCGGCGACAGCCCGCAAGAAGGGATTGTTGCCGGTGCGCGCGACGGCGTCCGAGGTCTGGCCGGTCATCTGGCCCTCCTGAAATTGTCCGGTCTGGCAGCCTTGCGTGCCGCACCCCATCGGAGTGCGGCACACGGGATCAGGTCACTCGACGGCGAGCGCCATGTCGAGCAGTTCCTGCCCGTTCTCCACCTCTTCGACGAAGGCCTTGTAGGAGGTTTCCTGCGCGATGGCGCGCCAGGCGTCGAACTCCTCCTGTGTCATGCGGGCGATTTCCACACCGGCATCGCGGTAGACCTCGACAGAGTTGGCATCCTGTTTCTTGGCCTCGTCGAGGTAATAGGCCTCGGCCTTTTCCGACGCGGCCAGAAGCGCCTCCTGCTGTTCTTCGCCCAGCCCCTCGAAGGTGGTCTTGTTCATCAGAAGCGGCTGGTACATGAACCACAGCGCCACGTCGCCTGCCGGGGTATAGCAGGCGACCTGCTCGTAGATCCGGTAGGACACGAAGGACGAGGACGAGGTGTTGGCGGCATCCAGAACGCCGGTCTGCATGGCGGTGTAGATCTCGGATGAGGCCATTGACGCGATCGACGCGCCTGCGCCGGCCAGCATCTGCTCGAACGCCTTGCCGGCGGCGCGCATCTGCTTGCCCTCGACATCCTCGGGCGCGGTGATGCATTCCTCGGTGCCCGCGAAACCGCCCGCCAGGTAGCCATGCACCAGCACCATCACGTCATCCTCGGCCATCTTGGCCTCGATCGCCTCCATGAACGGGCTGTCGTTCATCCGCGCCGCGTGATCGTGGTTCTTCACCAGGCCGGGCATCAGCGTAAGGTTGTAGGCCGGCTGCTGACCACCCGCATAGCTGAGCGGCAGGACCGTCATGTCGAGTTGGCCGCGGCTGAGCGGGGTATATTGCTCGCGCGGGGCGAACAGCGACTTGGAGCCGAAGATCCGGATCTCGAGCCCGACATCGGCAGCCGCCACCTCGTCCGCGACGATCTGGGCGACCTTGTGGCGCACGTCCTGGTTTGACCATTGATGCGAAAGGCGCAATTGTTGCGCACTTGCCGCGGCGGCAAACAGCAAAGCGCCGGCGGCGGTGGCCGCGATGAATGTCCGTTTCATGTTTTTCCTCCCTTGGCTGCCGCAGACGCGATCGCCTGCAAGCATGCCGCGAAGTTTTTGGATTATGCATTCAGAGTCAAGCTTTTTGTATACAAAACATTATATCTTGCGCACGAAATCCTTAGAGCCTAAGAATATTTCATGCCGCAGCGCCAAGCCGACACCATCGTGAATGCCTTGGAAGAACTGGTTTTCACCGGCGGGTTCAACGATCGCGACCGGCTGGACGAGCTTCGCCTCGCCCGGCAATTCGGGGTCTCGCGCACGCCCATTCGCGAAGCGCTGCAACGCCTCGTCGCCTCGGGCCTGGCCGAACAGATCCCGCGCCGGGGCGTGTTCGTCCGCCAGCCCGGCCCCGTCGAACTGATGGAGATGTTCGAGACGATGGCCGAGATCGAGGGCGTGTGCGGCCGGCTTGCAGCGCAGCGGATCTCGGACGCGGCCATCCGGCAGCTCGACGCCGCCAATGCCGCGTGCAAGGCTGCCATCGCGGCGGCGGATGCCGACGGGTATTACCGCGAGAACGAGACGTTTCATCACGCGATCTACCATCAGGCCGGCAACGGATTTCTCGAACAGGAGGCGCTGCGTCTGCACCGGCGGCTAAAGCCGTTTCGCCGCCTGCAGTTGCGCCTGCGCGGGCGGATGGAGCAATCCATGGCCGAGCACGAGGCGGTCGTGGACGCCCTGCGCAACGGCGAGGCCGCGCGCGCGGCAGAAACCTTGCGCGGCCATGTCGCGATCCAAGGCGAGAAGTTTCACCTTTTGATGTCAAGCTTGCGCGACGCGGCGCACTGAGCCCTGTGTCCTACCGCCGGGTCAGACGCCGAGGCGGCAGAACAGGCCTGCGGCCAGCCGCGCCCGCTCCAGGAGGCTGTCGATCTCGATATGCTCGTCCAGCGTGTGCAGGCCCTTGCCGCGCACACCGATCGAGTCAAGCGTGGCAAGTCCGAGCGCGCCAGTGAAGTTGCCGTCAGAGCCGCCGCCGGCGGAACAGGCGGCAAGCTCGAAGCCGATCTCGGACGCGATGCCGCGCGCGACATCCAGCATCGCCATCGTGCCCGGCTGGCCCTCCTGCCACAGCGGACGCGTCACCCCGCGCCGCACCTCGAGGCGCACCGCGCCCTCGTCGCTGTTCAGGTCCAGCATCCGTTGCACGCCATCGTCCAGCAGATCCTGGCTCTTCGCCATGCTCAGCACCTCGGCATCGCACCGCGACGAGACGCAATTGACCCACTGCCCGCCGCGGATGACCCCCACCGAAAACGAACAATCCTCGGTGGTGAAGCCCTCGATCTCGGCCACTTTCCGGGCCATTTCGGCAATGGCCGAGCGTCCTTCGGACAGGGCCCAGCTTGCATGGCTGGGCGTGCCAAGCGTGCACAGATTGAACCGTGCGATGGCGTAGCGCCCGATCACCGCGCTGCCATCCGGGCAGGCGGGTTCGGGGATCAGGATGAACTTGTGACGCTGCGCCTCGGCCTCGATCAACCCGCGCGCCGAGGGGGTGCCGATCTCCTCGTCCGGGGTGAACAGCACCGTCACCGGCAGCGGCGTCTCGATGCCCGCCGCGAGAAGCTTACGCAGCGCATCGAGATAGACGTAATTGCCGCCCTTCATGTCCATCAGGCCGGGCCCGTAGCACAGGTTGCCATCGCGCCGGAACGGCAGGGTCTCCAGCGTGCCGACTGGATGGACGGTGTCCATGTGGCCCAGTAACAGGATACCACCCTCGCCCGCGCGCGGATGCGGCAGCGTGGCGCGCACGCTGTCGCCGAGGCCCATGCGGCCGGGGATGCGCTCCACGCGCGCGCCGAGCGCGGCGAGGTCGTGTTGCACCACGTCCATCATCCGGTTGACCGCTGCCGCATCGAAGGTCGGGCTTTCGGTCTCGATCCACGGGCGCAGGCCCTCCAGCATCTCGTCGGCGTCGAACGGCAGGGTCATCGGGTCTTGGGGCATGGTCATCTCCGGTCAGGCTATGGTCAGTTTCGCAGGATCGCGACCAGTGTCACGATGCAAAGCCCGCCCAGCAAGAGGATCAGCGCGACCAGCCCGCCGATAGGACGCACCGGCTGGGCCACGCCGCATCTCGGGCAGTGGGTCGCCTTTCGGTCAAGCGGATGGCCGCAGCCGAGGCAATGGGTCTTGTCGGCCATGTCAGGCGATATGGGCCCGGCCCAACCGCGTGAAGACCTCGGTGCAGGGATCGATGAGGGCTGTCTCGCAATATTCGTCGGTCTGATGCGCCATCGCCATCGCGCCCGGCCCCATGATCAGCGTGGCGGGATTGCCCATGGCGGGTTTCAGTACCGACGCGTCGGTGAAATAACTCGCCGTTCCAACGGCGGGGTCGGTGCCGGTCACATCCCGGACCGTCGAGAACACCTCCTGTATCCACGGGGTGTCGGGATCCGTATAGACGTGGTCCATGTCGGTCATCGGCACGATCTGGACCTCGTCGCCGAGCAGCTTGGCAAGCTGCGCCTTGATCTGCGCGTTGGTCTGCCCGACGGTCGATCGGATGTCGATGCCGACCTGTGCCCGATCGGGGACCGAGTTGACATTGAGCCCGGCGATCATGTTGCCCACGTTCAGCGACGGCCCGCCCATGACCGGGTGCGGGGTGACCCCGAAATCGAACCCGCGCAGCGCCTCGATGGATTTGCACGCGCCGAAGATGGCGTTCACGCCCTTTTCGGGCATCGATCCGTGGGCAGTCACCCCCTTGTGGACAAGCTGCACCCACAGTGCGCCCTTGTGGCCGACAAAGGGCCGATTATCGGTGGGTTCCGCGACGATCAACGCGTCGCAGGTGCCCAGGAGGCCGGGGCGGTCGGCCAGCGCCAGAACCCCCTCGCAGCCGGTTTCCTCGCCCGCGCTGAGAATGAGCCTGACCTCGGCGCGGCGCACCGGTTCGCGTGCCAGTGCCAGCCCGGCCATGACACAGGCTGCGACACCGCTTTTCATGTCCGATGTCCCGCGCCCGTAAAGGCGGCCCTCGCGGATCTCGCCGGCGAAGGGATCGACGCTCCAGTCGGCCTGCCCCAATGGCACGGTGTCGAGATGCCCCGAATAGACCAAAGCGTCGCGCACCGGCGCCTCGGTCGCCGGCAGCGTGGCGATCAGGTTCGGGCGCCGCCGCTTCCAGTCGTGAAGGGTGATCTGGAACCCGGCGGATTCCAGCAGCTCGGCAAGGAAGGTCGCACAGTCAAGCTCGTCCCCCGGGGGATTGATCGTGTCGAAGGCGATCAGCTTGCGGGTCAGGTCGAGCCCGGTCATGTCAGTCATCGAAACCTCCCTCGAAATGGCGTGTCAGCGAAGATGGCAGGCCGCCATGTGCCCGGGTGCGACCTCACGCAGGGCGGGTTCCTCGTGAAAACAGCGGTCCACGGCGAGCGGGCAGCGGGTGTTGAAATTGCACCCCTTGGGTGGGTTCATCGGGCTGGGCACGTCGCCGGCCAGCACCTTGCGCGCCTTGCGCTTGCGCGGGTCGGGGATCGGCACGGAGGCCAGAAGCGCCTCGGTATAGGGGTGCTGCGGCGAGCGGAAGAGGCTTTTCTTGTCGGTGATCTCGACCAGCTTGCCGAGATACATCACCCCGATCCGGTGGCTTATATGCTGCACGATCGCCAGGTCATGCGCGATGAACAGGTAGGCAAGGCCCATGTCCTGTTGCAGGTCCATCATCAGGTTGATCACCTGCGCCTGCACCGACACGTCGAGCGCCGAGACAGGCTCGTCCGCGATGATGATCTCGGGGTCGAGCGCGAGCGCGCGGGCGATCCCCAGTCGCTGGCGCTGCCCCCCCGAGAACTCGTAAGGGTAGCGGTGCATCGCATCCTGCCGCAGGCCGACGCGGTCGAAGAGATCGGCGACCTTCTGGCGGCGCTCGGTGGCTGAAAGGGTACCGTAATTGCCCAAGGGCTCGCCCACGATATCGCCGGCCCGCAGGCGCTGGTTCAGCGACGCGTAGGGATCCTGGAAGATCACCTGCATCTGCTGGCGGTAGGGGTGCATCTCGCGGCGCGAGATGGTGGTGATATCCTCGCCCTTCAGCAGGACCTGCCCGCTGGTCGGATCGTCGAGCCGCAGGATCACCTTGCCGGTGGTGGATTTCCCGCATCCCGATTCCCCGACGATCCCTAGCGTCTCGCCCGCCTGCACCGTGAACGACACGTCGTCGACGGCATAGACACGCGCCTGCTCGCGGTTGCGAAGGCCGCCGCGGATCGGGAAATGCTTGGTCAGGTTCCTGACATCGAGAAGAGGGGGATCTGCGGTCACGGTCATGGCGTCCAGCCCGGCAGGTTTTCGCTTTCCCAACACGCGGCGAGGTGGTCGGGCTTCTTGAGTTCGAGCGGCGGGTATTCGGCGCGGCAGCGGTCGGTGGCGAAACCGCACCGCGCGGCAAAGGTGCATCCCGGGGGCAGGTCGGTCAGCGCCGGCACGATGCCCGGGATTTCCGACAGACGGTGCTGCGCCGTATCCGAAAAATCCGTGGTGAGGCGCGGCACAGATCGCATCAGCCCGCGCGTGTAGGGGTGTTGCGGGTTCTCGAAGATCTCGGTGACATCGGCCTCTTCGACCTTGCGCCCGGCATACATCACTAGCACCCGGTCGGCCATTTCCGCCACAACGCCAAGATCATGCGTGATGAGGATGATCGCGGTCTGGAACTTGTCGCGGATCTCTTCCATCAGCCCGAGGATCTGCGCCTGGATCGTCACGTCGAGCGCGGTGGTCGGCTCGTCCGCGATCAGCACCGACGGATTGCATGACAGCGCCATGGCGATCATCACCCGCTGCCGCATGCCGCCCGACAACTGGTGCGGATATTCCCCAAGGCGGCGGCGCGGTTCGGGGATATGCACGAGATCCAGCATCTCGACGGCATGTTCATTGGCCTGTCTCGGCGACAGTCCCTGGTGCAGCATGATCGCCTCGGTCAGCTGGTCGCCGATGCTCAGCACCGGGTTCAGCGACGACATAGGGTCCTGGAAGATCATCGAGATCTCGTTGCCGCGGACGCGGCGCATCTCGTTCTCGCTGGCGGCCAGCAGATCGCGCCCCTTGTAGAGGATCCGGCCCGAGGCATAGCGCACCGGCGGGCTTGGCACCAGCTGCATCACCGAGAGCGAGGTGATCGACTTGCCGCAGCCGGATTCGCCGACCACGCCGAGGATCTCGCCCGGCTTCACCGCAAAGCTCAGCCCGTCGACGGCCTTCACCACGCCGTCGCGGGTGTCGAAATACGTGCGCAGATCCTCGACCTTCAGCACCGGCTCCGTCTGATCCTGCGCGGTTCGGGGGCTGTCCAGCACTGTCGTGTCGTCGTTCATGATGTCAGACCCGTCTCTGCATGCGCGGGTCGAGCGCATCGCGCAGCCCGTCGCCGAAGGTGTTGATCGCGAAGACCGTCAGCGCGAGAAACGCACCGGGATAGAGGATGATCCCCGCGGTCTGGAAAAAGAACATCCGGCCCTCTGCCATGATGTTGCCCCAGCTCGGGATCTCGGGCGGCGTGCCCGCGCCCACGAAGCTGAGATACGCCTCGAAGATCACGGCCTGCGCGCAGATATAGGTGGCCTGCACGATCAGCGGCGGAATGGTGTTGGGCAGGATGTGCCGGATCAGGATCCGCGGCGTCGAGGTGCCGCAGGCGATCGCCGCCTGCACGTAAAGCTGGTCGCGCAGCATCAGCACCACCGACCGGACGAGCCGCACGACGCGCGGCACCTCGGGGATGGTCAGCGCCAGGATGACGTTCTGAACGCTGCTGCCCCACAGCGCCACCAGCGCGATCGCCAGCAGGATCGACGGGATCGACATCAGCGCATCCATCAGGCGCATGATCACCGCATCGACCGAGCGGATGAATCCCGAAATGAGCCCGATGAAGAGCCCGATGGATGTGGCCAGGGCGGCGACCGAAAGCCCAACCACGAGCGACACCTGCCCGCCATGCAGCACGCGGCTGAAAAGATCGCGCCCGTACATGTCGGTGCCGAACGGCGCCTCGCCCGAGGGCGGGCGCAACCGCTCGCGAGGAGTCTGCTCCATCGGGTCGGGCAGGCCCAGCCACGGCGCGAGGAACGCCAGCCCGCCCATCAGGGCCAGAACAACCACGCCGAACAGCATCGTGGGATTGCGGCGGAACGCGTCAGCCACACTTCCCGCCCGCGATCTGAGGCGCGCGCCGAAGGACAATTCTTGCACTTGAAGGCTCATTGCGCGTTATCCTTGGACATCTGATTGCGCGGCATCAGTAGCGGATGCGCGGATCGAAAAGGACGTAGGTCAGGTCGATCAGCAGATTCAGCAGCACATAGGTGAAGGAAAACACCAGGATCACCCCTTGAATGACGGGATAATCCGTGCGGAGCACCGCATCGACGGTCAACCGCCCGAGGCCGGGAATGGCGAACACGCTTTCGGTCACCACCACGCCGCCGATCAACAACGCCACGCCCAGACCGATCGTGGTGCTGATTGGCACCATGGCGTTCTTCAGCGCGTGCTTGACCAGAACCTTGCGCGTCGCCAGCCCCTTGGCATAGGCGGTGCGCACGTAATCCTCGTTGAGGACCTCCAGCATCGTGGCGCGCGTCATCCGGGCGATCAGCGCCATGTAGACCGCCCCGAGGGTCAGCGCCGGCAGCGTGATATGCGACAGGAAACCGGGAACGCTCTCAAAAATGCTGGTATAGCCCTGCACGGGAAACCAGCCGAGAGTGCGCGACCCCCCAAGGATCAGCAGGTAGCCGATCACGAAGACCGGCACCGAAAAGCCGAACACCGCCAGCGTCATCACCGCCCGGTCGATCCAGGTGCCGACCTTCCACGCGGCGATCACCCCCAGCGGGATCGCCGCGCTAATCGCGATCACCATTGTGCACAGCGTCAGCATCAGCGTCGGCTCCACCCGCTGGCCGATCAGGGTGGTGACCGGAAGCCCGGAATAGATCGAGTCGCCCATGTCGCCGCGCAGAAGATCGAACAGCCAGCCGCCGAACTGCACATATAGCGGATCGTTGAGACCAAGCTGCTCGCGGATCTTGTCGACCTGGTCCTCGGTGGCGAAATCGCCGGCGATGATGACCGCCGGGTCGCCCGGGCTGAGATGCAGCAGCATGAACACGAACACCGCCACGATCGCCATGATCGGGATGGTCGCGAGCAGCCGGCGAAGGATATAGGCATACATGCGGGCGGGCCTTCCTGATCAAAGGGCGGCGCGCCAGCCTGCGCGCCGCCCTCCATTCTCTATCGTCACTCGACCGAGATGTTCCAGAAGAACGGTACCGGCGCCTCGAGGACGCCCTTCACGTTGTCGCGAAAGGCCGTCGGCTGGTAGTACTGGCCGGTCGGAATGTAGGGTACGAAGTCGTAAAGCTCCGCCTGCAATTCCTCGACGATCTCCATCTGCTTGTCCGCGTCGGTTTCGCGCGCGAAGGCGTTGCGCAGATCCTCGATCTTCTGGTTCTCGGGCCAGCCGAACCACGCATTCTCGCCGGATGCCGCGACCGAGATGTTGGTGATCGGGTTCAGCTGGTCCGCGGCCAGCCACCATGTCGGAAAGATGTTCCAGCCGCCATCCTCGGGGGCTTCGCGCACCGCACGCCGCGACGTCATCGTCGCCCAGTCCATGGCGACCAGCCGGACGTTCATGCCGATTTCGCGCAGCGCCTGCGCCGTCACCAGCGCCTGGCCGTGCGCCACCGGGATATCGGTGGGATCGAGGATCAGCACCTCGCGCCCGTCATACCCCGACGCTTCCAGCAGGGCCGTGGCCTTCTCGATGTCCTTCTCGCGCAGCGGCTCGCTGCCGATATCGGTCTCGTAGGGGCCGCCGCACATGAAATAGGCGCCGCAGAAATCCTCGAAATACTGCGGATCGCCCATGATCGAGTACATGTAGTCGGCCTGCTCGACGGCCCAGAGCGCCGCCTGACGCGCGCGCTTGTCGTCGAAGGGCGGATACTTGAAGTTGAAGCGGATCACGCCTTGGGTGCCAAGCGGATCGACGGTCTCGATGTTGATCGCCGGGTCGGACTGGAGCATCGGCAGCAGGTCGACCGCCGGCTGCTCGTAATAGTCGACCTCGCCGGCCAGCAAGGCCTGGCTCGCCGTGGCGGCGTCGGGAATGTAGCGCCATTCGACGCGGTCCACCTTGGCGACCTTGCCGCCGGCGGCGTAGCTTGCGGGCTCGTCGCGCGGCACGTAGCCGTCGAACTTCTCGTAGACCACCTGGTTGCCGGGCTGCCATTCATCGGCCACGAAGCGAAATGGTCCCGACCCGATGATCTCCTCGATCTGCGCGTTGGGATCGGTCTCTGCCAGTCGCCTGGGCATGATGAACGGCACGTTCGACGAGATCTTGCCAAGCGATTGCAGGACCAGGCCGTATGGCTCCGACAGGGTCAGGACGACGGTCTTTTCGTCCGCCGCCTCGATGCTGTCGGTCACGCGCATCAGTTTCTGGCCCATGCCGTCACGCGCGCCCCAGCGGGTGATCGACGCGACCACATCCTCGGCGGTCACCGGTGCGCCGTCATGGAACTGCAAACCGTCACGCAGCGTGATCGTGTAGGTCAGACCGTCCTCGCTGACCTCGTGACCGGCGGCCATCTGCGGCTGCACGTCGAGGTTTTCATCCAGCGCGAACAGCGTGTCGAAGACGAGATAGCCGTGGTTGCGGGTGATGTAGGCGGTCGTCCAGATCGGGTCGACATTGCGCAGGTCGGCATGCGGCACGACCTTCAGCACCGATTCGGCACTCGCGGGCGAGGATACGGACATCAAACCGGCCACGGCGATCGGCGTCGATAGCGCGACCGCCCGTGCGGATTTCGCGAACAGGTCTGCAACAGCAGTCATGGGCATGGGGATCTCCCTGATTTTGAATGTCTCGATGACGGGGCGTCCATCACCGTGGTTTGCACTCTTTTTATTCGGTCCGGCCTTCTGCGAGCCGACATGCCCAAGCGTAAGCGCAAGTTCAGCGTCAATGCAAGTATCTTGCATATCGATACTTCGCATGGCGCCGAAATCGGGTATGTTTTCTTAAGCATTGATGGCTTTACTGGCGGCCCGGGATCTGGCCGACCCGAAAAGACCGATAGGAGACCGCGCGGCATGATAGGTGACAGGATCAAATCCCTGCGCAGGGTGCGCAAGATGACCCTCCGGCAGCTGGCGGATCAGGCCGGGGTTTCCGAGGGGCACATGTCCAAGATCGAGAACGACAAGTCCCAGCCCTCGGTGGCGGTCCTGCACCGGATCACCCAATCGCTCGACGTCACGATCGGTCTGTTGTTCAACGAAACCGACGACTGCGAGCAACCCGTCTCGCGCGCCGGGGAACGGCCGGTGATCGACCTCGATCCGGTGCGCCGCGGCACCGGCATCTGCCTCGAACGGATCATTCCCCATTCCAAAGACCATATCCTGCAATGCAACATCCACATCATCGAGCCGGGGGGGTCGAGCGAGGATCACATCCAGCATGTCGGTGAGGAGATGGGCTACGTGCTCAACGGCGAGCTTGACCTGTTTCTCGACGGGTCCGTCTATCACCTGAATGAAAACGACTCGTTCCATTTCAATTCCAGCCGCAAGCACGCCTATCGCAACCCCGGCAAGACACAGACGCGCATTCTTTGGGCAAACACCCCCCCGACCTTCTGAAGGCGGGCTCAAGCCGGCGGCAGGTGCGGCGGCCGTTCCTGCGGCCAGCGGGTGTGCCTGTGATAAAGCGCGGCAATCTCCAGCAGCCGCTGATCGCTGCCCTTTCGGCCGATCAGCTGGATCCCCATCGGCAGGCCGTTCGCCCCGAAGCCGGCGGGCATGGCGACCGCGGGCAGGCCCGCAAGGCTTGCCGGGATCGTGACCTCCATCCAGCGGTGATAGGTGTCCATCTCGACGCCCGCGACCGACCGGGGCCAGTTCCAGTCCATCGGGAAGGGCCAGACCTGCGCGGTCGGCAGCACAAGTGCATCGTACCGGTCGAAAAGATCCGCGGCCGTCCGGAACCAGTCGGACCGGATCACGCTGGCGGCGTGAACGTCGCCGGCCCCCAAGGCGCGGCCGCGCTCGATCTCCCACACGACCTCGGGCTTGAGCTGATCGCGGGTGGCGGGATCCTCGCGCAGGGCCGACAGCGTCGACGCCATCTTCCAGCTGCGCAGCGTGGTCCAGCTGTCCCACAGCGCGTCGCGGCTGAACGGTGCCGCGACGTCCTCCACCCGCGCTCCGATCTCGGCCAGACGGCGGCAGGCGGTCTCGCAAATCTGAAGGATGCCATCCTCCATCGGAAAGGCGCCACCCCAATCGCCCATCCAGCCGATCCGGATGTCATCGGGCGAAGGGCAGGTCAGATCGGCGTCGACGCCGCCAAGCCCGAAGGGTTGCCGCGGATCGGGGCCCGCCATCACCGAAAGCAGCAGCGCAAGGTCGGCGGGGCTGCGCGCCATCGGGCCTTCGGTCGAAAGGCTATGCAGGAAGGTGTCGCCCGCCGGCTCTGCCGGAACGCGGCCCCAGCTTGGACGCATGCCGTAGACGTTGTTCCAGCCCGCGGGATTGCGCAGACTGCCCATCATGTCCGACCCGTCGGCGATCGGCACCATCCGCGTCGCGAGCGCCACCGCCGCCCCGCCCGACGACCCGCCGCAGGAGACCCGCGGATCATAGGGGTTTCGCGTCGCGCCGAAGACCGGGTTGAAAGTATGACTGCCAAGCGCGAATTCCGGCACGTTGGACTTGCCGATCACGATAACCCCCGCCGCGCGCATCCGCGCCACGATCAGGTCGTCCGCCTGCGCGATGGTGCCCGCAAGCGCGGGCGACCCCTTGGTGGTCGGAAAGCCCTTGGCGTTGACCATGTCCTTGATGCAGATCGGCAGACCGGCAAGCGCACCGTCATGCGGCGTGTTGTCGAACGCCCGCGCCTCGGCCAGCAGCGCATCGCCGTCCTTCAGCGAGACGAGCGCGTTGAGCGTGCCATTCAACGCCGCTATCCGGCCGAGCGTGAGCCGCATCAGTTCTTCCGAACTCAGCGTCCGCGCCTTCAGCAGCGCGCGCAGCTCCGTCGCGTCGAGATCGAGAATGTCCGCGTCCCCGTGTTGTGCCATGATCGGTCCCCGCTGCTTTTCCCACTGATGACCGGACAACGCCATCCGGGGTTCTGTCTTTTCGCTTCAGCGGTTGGTGATCTCCGCGGTCTCGACGACGCCGTGCATCACGACCTCGGTCGCCGCTTTCGCCCAGTCCGGGGTGATCTCTTCGGCCTCGTTATGCGACAGCCCGTCCTTGCACGGGCACATCACCATCGCGGTCGGGTAGATGCTGTTGATTCGGCACGCGTCGTGACCTGCACCCGAGATCACGTCCATGTGCCCGTGCCCCAGCCGATCCGCCGCGTCGCGCAGGCGTTGCACCAGCGTCTCGTCGAAGGCGGGCGGATCGAAGGACCCGACGACCTCGGACTTGAACCTGACGCCGATATCGGCACACAGCCCCGGCGCTGTCTCGCTCAGCTCTGTCACCATCGCCTCCAGCGTCCCGAGGACATGGCTGCGGAAATCCACGGTGAACACCACCTTCTCGGGAATTATGTTGCGGCTGTTGGGATGGACGTCGACATGGCCGATCGCGCCGACCGCGTTCGGCTGGTACTGCATCGCGATCTCGTGCACCAGTTCGGTGACCCGCGCCAGCGCCCGCCCGGCATTGCGGCGCATGTACATCGGGGTCGAGCCGGTGTGCTGGCCCTTGCCGGTCACCGTGCACTCGATCCAGCGCAGGCCTTGCCCGTGCGTGACCACGCCGACCGGCTTGCCCTCTTGCTCTAGGATCGGACCCTGCTCGATATGCAGCTCGAAGAACGCGTGCATCTTTCTTTGGCCGACGGGTTCGGTGCCCTTCCAGCCGATCCGCTGCAATTCGTCGCCGAAGCGCTTGCCGTCGGCGTCGACGCGATCGAGGACCCAGTCCCGGTCGAGCGCGCCCGCGAAAACACCCGAGGCCATCATCGCCGGCGCGAAGCGCGAGCCTTCCTCGTTGGTCCAGTTGGTCACCACGATCGGACGCCGCGTCGTGATGTCGAGATCATTGAGCGTGCGCACGATCTCGAGCCCGGCAAGCACGCCGAGAACCCCGTCATACTTGCCGCCCGTGGGCTGAGTGTCCAGATGAGAGCCGACGAAGACGGGCAGCGCGTCGGGGTCGCTGCCAGCGCGCTTTGCGAACATGGTACCCATCTCGTCGACGCCGACGGTGCAGCCGGCCGCCTCGCACCAGTCCTGAAACAGCGCGCGGGCCTCGCCATCCGCATCCGTGAGGGCCTGACGATTGTTGCCGCCGGCGACGCCCGGCCCGATCCGGGCGATGTCCATGATCGCCTGCCAAAGCCGCGCGCCGTCGATCGTGAGGTTCTCGCCATGCGTCATCGCCATACCACCAATTCCGAAATTCCTGACCGTGCAGGGCAGCATGCGGAAAATGACCCCGAGGACAATCCCAAAACGACCGGCGCGCGGGCGGCCACGTGCTTGCTGTGTCACCGGGCACATGGTCTCGGCCCGCAGGTGCCACGGAGGCGCCGTCATGGCTTGCGTACAAAAAGCGCAGCGTATTTTGCAGAACCTCGACGGTGAAGGCGTATCCCGCCTGCGGCGCGCCCTGCCCGGATTTTCCCGAAGCACAGGTGCCATGTCACGGAACGGAAACAGCTGCGTCACAAAACTGACGTGCCGGATTGGTACAAATCTCGTCAACCGCGGGAGTTTCCAATGCTTGCAATCGAGAACCTGGTCAAGCGGTTCGGCGCCAATACGGCCGTCGACAATGTGACGATGACCGTGCCGAAGCCCGGCTTCGTCGGCATCATCGGGCGATCCGGGGCCGGCAAATCGACCTTCCTGCGCATGATCAACCGGCTGACCGATGCCTCGTCGGGGCGGATCGTCGTCGACGGGCGCGAGGTCACGGCCCTCAGGGGGCGCGCCAAGCGGGCCTGGCAGTCGGAATGCGCGATGATCTTCCAGCAATTCAACCTCGTGCCGCGCATGGACGTTGTCTCGAACGTGCTGCACGGCACGCTCAACCGCCGCTCGACGCTGGCCACGATGTTCAACCTCTACCCCGAAGGCGACATCCACCGCGCCATCGAGATTCTCGACCGGCTGGGCATCGCCGAGCATGCCCCGAAGCGCGCCGAGGCACTGTCGGGCGGTCAGCAGCAACGCGTGGCGATCGCTCGCGCGCTGATGCAGGACCCACGGATCATCCTCGCCGACGAGCCGATCGCCAGCCTCGACCCGATGAACGCGCAGATCGTCATGGACGCGCTGCGGCGCATCCATGAGGAGGACGGCCGCATGGTGATCGCCAACCTGCACACGCTGGATACCGCGCGACGCTACTGTGACCGGGTGATCGGGATGCGCGAGGGCCGCGTGGTGTTCGACGGTACGCCCGCGCAACTGACCACCGGCGTGGCGCGCGACATCTACGGCGCCGATGCCAGCTTTACCGAAGACAGCACTTCGACCGCCATCGAAACGCTGGATCGCGGGACGGCGCGCGCGCTGCGCGAGGCCGAGGCCGCAATCTGAACACCCCCTGGCCCGCCGGGGGATGGTGGGCCGTCAACCAAACCGGAGAGAGAGACATGACAAGACTGCTTGCGGCCATCGTGGCCACCACCGCCCTCGTCAGCCCCGTGCTGGCGCAGGATCAGATCGAGGAATTCCGCATCGGTATCCTGGGCGGAGAGAACGCGCAGGACCGGATGGCCTCGAACGAGTGCTACCGCGCCAAGGCCGAGGACCTGCTGGGCGTACCGGTCAAGCTGTTCACGCCAGCCGATTACGACGGCGTGATCCAAGGTTTGCTGGGCGGCAGCATCGACATGGCGTGGCTTGGGGCCTCGGCTTATGCCAAGACATGGCTGAACAACCCTGACGCGGTCGAGCCGATCATGGTCAAGACCAACGTGGACAAGTCCTATGGCTATTACTCGATAGGCTTCGCCCGCAAGGACAGCGGCATAACCTCGCTGGATGACATGCAGGGCAAGGTGTTCGCGTTCGGCGACCCCAACTCGACCAGCGGGTACCTGATCCCGTCGATCGAGATCCCCGCGGAACTCGGTGCAAGCATGGAATCGGGTGACTATTTCGGCGAGGTCAAGTTCGTGGGCGGCCACGAGCAGACCATCGTCGCGGTCGCCAATGGCGATGTCGATGCCGGCGTGACATGGGCCGACGGCATGGGTGCATGGGAAGACGGATACAATTCGGGCGCCCTGCGCAAGGCCGCCGATGCGGGCCTCGTGGACATGAACCAGATGGTCGAGATCTGGAAGTCGAAGCCCATCCCCGAAGGTCCGATCGTGCTGCGCACCGCCCTGCCAGAGCGTGTCAAGGTCGATATCGCCACGCTGACCGCATCGCTGCCCTACATGGACGCGGATTGTGCCTACAACTTCATGGCCGGCGAGGCGCTCGGTTTTCAGCCGATCGACCATGATGCCTACCTCTCGATCATCGAGGCGCGCAAATCCAAGATGTGAGCCCCAAGGGCTGACACCGACCGGGCCCGCCATCCGCGCGGGCCCGGTGGCATTTGACCGGAGACTGGCATGAGCGATCTCACCGCGGGACAAACAGGCGCGGCACGGGTGAACGACGTGCAATCCGCCTACATGGCGATGACCCGGCGCAAGCGGCTTTACGGGTCGGTGATGCTGATCGTGTTCATCGCGCTGATGGTCTCGGGCTTTCGGGTGGCCGACGCGCGCAACGCGGGCGGGTTCTGGGACGGGATCGGCAATATATTTCAGTTTCCGGGCGAGGTGCTGGCCGAGGCGGGGCAGAAGATCGCCAACCTGCCCGGGCTGATGTGGACATTCCTGCCGTCGCTGATCGAGACGATCAATATCGCGGCAGCGGCCACGCTTCTGGGGGCAATGCTCGCGGTTCTGATCTCGCTCCTGTCCACGCGGGGCCTTGCGAAATGGCCGCGGCTGATCGGGCTCTTTCGCCGGGTGATGGACATCCTGCGCGCGGTGCCCGAGATCGTGATCGCGCTGGTTCTGATCTTCATTCTCGGCGGCGGGCCGGTGCCCGCGATGATCGCCATCGCACTGCATACCGTGGGGGCATTGGGCAAGCTGTTCTCGGAGGTGAACGAGAACGCCTCGTTGAAACCGGTGGAGGGGCTGCATTCGGTCGGTGCGAGCTGGGGGCAGCGCATGTGGCTGGGGGTGATCCCGCAAGTGGCGCCGAATTACCTCAGCTACGCGCTGTTGAGGTTCGAAATCAACATCCGCGCCTCGGCGATCCTCGGCTTCGTCGGGTCCGGCGGGATCGGCTATGACCTCAAGAACGCGTTCAGTTGGGGGCAGGGCCGCTACGACGAGGTCGCGGCGATCTTCCTGCTGCTCTTCGGCACCATCGTGTTTTTCGACCAGCTCTCGGGCCGCTATCGCAACAAGCTGATCGGGGGCGCGTAAGACGATGACAATGACACGCAGCGACGCGGGCTTCGACGTCTCGGACTATTTCCGGCGCAAGCGGTGGATGGCGTTCGCGGTGCCAGCGGTGATCGGCGCCTATTTCATCTACATATTCTTCGCCTTCGACATTCCCGGACTGGCCGAGCGTGCGCGGCTCGACAATGCGCGCATCCTCGTCGCCGACAGCTACAGCTACAAGACGCACGTGACCCGCGACAACCGCACCGGCGGAGTGACGGTCGCGGTCGAAGGCGAGAGAAAGGGCACCTGGCCCGACGGCCGCAGCCCCGACTGGGTGACGATCGACGGCCCCGAACGCGCGGTGGTGACGCTGACGGATGGCCATGAGGTGGTGATCGACGGCAACGCGATGCGCTACGAGGTGCCGGGCTACGGCCTCATCGCGGCAGAGGTGTCGCGGCGCGAAGGCGTGCAGCTAGATCTGCCGACCGCGGACGTGCCCGATTGGATCAGCGCAAGTTCCTCTCGCGTCGACATCACCACAGGGGGGGGTCGGGTGACGCTGACCAGGGCGCGCACCGAGGTCATGCGCTATCACTTCGGCTGGGAGCTGTTCTGGTTCACGCTCGACAGCCCGTTCCACGGCAAGAGCTTTTTCGAGCTCGCCGGGCTTGCAGTGTCGGGCGATCGGGTGGTCGCGAGCAAGAGTAACCTGGCCGCCATCACGCGTGACATCTGGAACAACAAGATGTGGCAGCACAAGGATGTCATGTGGGCGATCTTCGAGACCATCCTGATGGCCTTTCTGGGCACCATGGGCGCGGGGATCGTTGCGCTGCCGCTGGCCTTCGCGGCGGCGCGCAACTTCTCGCCCCTGATGGCGGTGCGCGCGAGCGTGCGGCGGGTATTCGATTTCGTCCGCGGCGTCGATGCGCTGATCTGGACGATCGTGCTGTCGCGCGCCTTCGGGCCGGGGCCACTGACAGGAACGCTGGCGATCCTGCTGACCGATTCCGGGACCTTCGGCAAGCTGTTCTCGGAAGCGCTGGAGAATGTCGACAACCGCGAAATGGAAGGCGTGCAATCCACCGGGGCCAAGCCGCTGCAGCGCTACCGCTTCGGCGTCATCCCGCAGATCACGCCGATCCTGCTCAGCCAGCTTCTCTACTACCTCGAATCCAACACCCGCAGCGCCACCATCATCGGCGCGATCACTGGCGGCGGCATCGGGCTGCTGCTCACCCAGGCGATCATCACGCAGAAGGACTGGGAAGAGGTCAGCTATTACATCGTGCTGATCCTCATCATGGTGATGGTTATGGACACCGTCTCGGGCTGGTTGCGGCGGCGGCTCATCGCGTCGGATGACAGCGGGCATTGAGAGGACGGAACCGAGAGTTTGGATGAGGCAGAATGCGGGCCTTCGTTTCTTCCGGCGCCAGATATCCCTGCCGGAGCCATTCATCAGCTTCAGGAGCGCGACATGACGCGATTGCAGGCCGACGGTGCCATGATCCATTCCGAATGCGAGATCACCGATTGCATCTTCGGGGGATTCACCGAGGTGGGGCGCGGCAGCCGGCTGACGCATGTGACGATGGGGGATTATTCCTATTGCGACCGGTTCTGCGATCTTGCGAATGCCGAGATCGGCAAGTTCGCCAACATCGCGAGCGTCGTGCGGGTGGGCGCGACGGATCATCCTCTGGACCGCGCCAGCCTGCATCACTTTCTCTACCGATCGGCCAGCTACTGGGAGGATGCGGCGGATGACGACGCCTGGTTCGCATGTCGGCGCGCGCGGGTGACACGGATCGGGCATGACACCTGGATCGGGCACAACGCGCAGGTGAAGCCGGAGATCACCGTGGGTCACGGCGCGGTGATCGCGGCGGGGGCGGTGGTGACGCGGGACGTGGCGCCTTACACGATCGTGGCGGGGATGCCCGCGCGGCCGCTGCGCGCGCGGCTCGCACCGGACCTGGCGGAGCGGATGATCGCGCTTGGCTGGTGGGACTGGGATCACACCCGGCTGCGCGCCGCGCTGAACGATTTTCGCGCGCTTTCGCCATCTGCCTTCCTTGAAAAACACGGCGGGTGAGCAAGTCCATCTGCGCCGGCGTGTCGAGCCGCCGCGCCCGCCATCAGGGCGGGGATTCAGTCATCCGTCAGCGTAAGGGTGACACGGTCGCCGGCGAACCAGGTATGTCCGTATTCGACCGGTACCCCGTCCGGCCCGACATTCAGGCTGGTGCTACGCAGCAAGGGCGCGCCTTCGAGGATCTGCAGGTGCAGCGCCTGCGTGGCACTTGCCACCTCGGCCGTCAGGCGTGTGGCGGCCCGGGTGTAATCTGCAACCCCGCTTTGCCGCAGCGCCGCCGTCACGGTCGGCGTGTCATGCAATGCGTGCGCGATCCCCGGCAGGCGGGTGATCGGGAAGAGGCTTTCACTGATGGCAATCGGCAGCCCGTCGGCCAGCGACAGCCCGTGACAGGCAAGTACCTGCGCGCCGGCAGCGAGGTCGAGCATCTGCGCCTCGGTGTCGCCGGCGATCCGGGGTTCCAACGTCAGGATCTTCCGCCCGGGGCTGCGCCCGGCCCGCAACAGGTTCTCGTGGAACCGCACCCGTTTGCCGAGCGGATAGTCCGTCGGACGTGCTGCAACGAACGCCCCCGCACCGCGCCGCGTGCGCACGAGCCCATCATCGACCAAGGTCAAGAGCGCGTGCCGCACCGTGTGCCGGTTGACGCCGAAGCGTGTGGCGAGCCGCGCCTCGGTCGGCAGCTTGTCGCCGGGTACATAGCGGCCTTCGGCGATATCTTCGCGCAGGGTGCGGGCGATCGCCGCCCAGAGGGGCGTCTTTTTACCCAAGTTTCACAAATCCTGTCTCGCGTCTTCGGGTCATGTCTGGCATGATTAGTGTAGTTGTATAGTAAAAATGGAAATGTGTCGACATGAAAGACACCCCGGACTTCGATGCGGATCGCCGCGCCTGGATGGGCCTGATCGCCTGCGCACCGGCCGGCCGGGTCGCCGCATTGCTGGACGGTGCCACCGCACGGCCGGCGTTCGTGTGGCTGCGCGCCCCGGAATTCGGCAGCGCCATGGTACAGGGCCGGACCGGGGCCAGCGGCGCACCGTTCAATCTGGGCGAGATGACAGTGACCCGCTGCGCGCTGAGGCTGACAGGCGGCGAGGTGGGTCACGCCTACCTGCAGGGCCGCCGACGGGCGGATGCCGAGGCCGCAGCACTGGTGGACGCCTTGATGCAGACCGGGGCCGCCGGGGACTTGCGCGCGCATATCCTCGACAGTCTTGCGGCCGAGGCCGAAGCCCGCCGCGAGACCCGCGCCGGCAAGGCTGCGGCGACCAAGGTGGATTTCTTCACGATGATGCGAGGCGAGGCATGACGCGTCACGACGGTTTGCAGCCCGGCTTTTCCGACCCCGCCGTCGACGCGGCGCAGGCATTTCGGGCGATCATGCGGGCGATGGCGCGGCCGGGCACGATCGAGACTGTATCCCACATGGCGCCCCCCGCGCCGCTTTCCGCGGCGGCGGGCGCGGTGCTGCTGACCCTCTGCGATGCCGAGACGCCGCTTTGCCTTGCCGGTGCGGCCGATTGCGAGGCGGTCCGCACCTGGATCACCTTTCACACCGGTGCGCCGTTTCGCGAGGCCGCGCAGTGCAGCTTTGCCCTCGGCCCGTGGGCGGCGTTGACACCGCTTTCGGCCTATCCTGTCGGGACATCGGACTATCCCGACCGGTCGGCGACGCTGATCGTCGAGACGCCGGACCTCGCCCCCCACGGGGCCGTGCTGCGCGGTCCCGGTATCGAAGAAGAGGCGCATCTGTCACTGCCCGAGACCGCGGCGTTCCGGCACAACGCGGCGCAGTTTCCCCGCGGGCTCGACTGCATCTTCACATGCGGGGATCGCGTCGCGGCCTTGCCCCGCACGACCCGCGTGGAGGGCGCCTGATGTACGTTGCGGTCAAGGGCGGCGTGCGCGCCATCGAGAACGCCCATGCCTGGCTGGCCGAGGAGCGGCGCGGCGACACATCGGTCGCCGAACTGTCGCTGGCGCAGATCCGCGAGCAACTGTCGCTGGCCGTCAACCGGGTGATGACCGAAGGTTCACTTTACGATCCGGATCTCGCGGCACTGGCGATCAAGCAGGCGCGCGGCGACCTGATCGAGGCGATCTTCCTCATTCGCGCCTATCGCACCACCCTGCCCCGGTTCGGTACCTGCGAGCCGATAGAGACGTCTCGGATGGCCTGCGACCGGCGCATCTCTGCCACCTTCAAGGATCTGCCGGGCGGGCAGCTTCTGGGGCCGACGTTCGACTACACGCACCGCCTGCTGGATTTCAAGCTGGCCGCCGAGGGCGATCCCGATCCGGCCCCGGAAATGGCCGCAGAGGCCGACGGCGCGCCGGTCCCGCATGTCACGGACTATCTCGACGGGGAAGGCCTGATCGAACGCAACGCACCGGCCGGCGAGCCCCCCCGCGACATGACCCGCGAGCCGATGGCGCTGCCCGCCGACCGGGCGCTTCGCCTGCAGGCCCTCGCGCGCGGCGACGAGGGATTCCTGCTGTCGCTGGCCTATTCCACGCAACGCGGCTACGCGCGCAATCATGCTTTCGTGGGCGAGTTGCGGATCGGAGTGGTGCCGGTCGAGATGGAGATCCCCGAGCTTGGCTTCGCCGTCGAGATCGGCGAGATCACCGTGACCGAATGCGAAACCGTCAACCAGTTCGGCGGCTCGAAGACCGAACCGCCGCAATTCACCCGCGGTTACGGCCTGGTCTTCGGGCAGACAGAGCGCAAGGCGATCGCCATGGCGCTTGTCGACCGCGCGCTGCGCTGGAAGGAGCTGGGAGAGGAGAACCAGGGCGCGCCCGCGCAGGACGAGGAATTCGTGCTGATGCATGCCGACAGCATCCAGGCCACGGGATTTCTCGAGCATATCAAGCTGCCGCATCACGTCGATTTCCAGAGCGAACTGGAGCTTGTACGCAAGCTGCGCCGCGAGGCCAGCGACCGCGCTCCGGAGGCCGGGACAGAATGAGTATTTTTGGCAACATAACGCGGGAGAGCCGGCGATGATCGTGTTCGATCTCGGCAACGTGCTGATCCGCTGGGATCCGCGGGCGGCGTTCCGGCATGCCTTCGACGATGACGCGGCGATCGATGCGCTGTTCGACGAGGTCGGGTTTCACGACTGGCATCATCGGCAGGATTGCGGCCGGTCGCGGGCCGACGCGGTGGCAGCGATCGCCGCGCACTGGCCGCAGCATGCCGGGCTTATGGACGGGTTCTTCGACCGGTTCGGGCTGACCATCAGCGACAAGATGCCCGGCAGCTGGGAGATCCTCGCGGAGTTGCGAGGACGCGGGCACACGGTCTGGGCGCTGACCAATTGGGGTCCCGACACATGGGGCGCGGCGCAGCCGCTGCATCCGGAGCTGGGCACGATGTTCGACGGTATCGTCGTGTCGGGACACGAGGGCCTTGCCAAGCCCGACCGCCGGATCTTCGATCTTTTTTGCAGCCGGGCCGGGGTCGAGCCCGCGGAGTGCTTTTTCACCGATGACAGTGCCGCAAACGTCGCCGCGGCCAGGAAAGCCGGCTGGCAGGCGCATCGCTTCGAGGGTGCCGAAGGCCTGCGCGGCGCGCTGTGCGAAAGGGGGCTTTTGTGAGCGTCTACAGCTTTGCCTATCTCGACGAGCAGACCAAACGGATGATCCGCCGCGCCATCCTCAAGGGGCTGGCGATCCCCGGCTACCAGGTACCGTTTGCCAGCCGCGAGATGCCCATGCCCTACGGCTGGGGCACCGGCGGCGTGCAGGTCACCGCCGCCGTCCTGACCCCCGGCGACTGTCTGAAGGTGATCGACCAGGGGGCCGACGACACCACGAACGCGGTCTCGATCCGCGGGTTCTTCGCCAAGACGGCCGGCGTTGCGACAACCACCCGCACTAAAGAGGCGACGGTGATCCAGACCCGGCACCGCATCCCCGAGACGGCGCTGAGCGAGGATCAGATCCTTGTCTACCAGGTGCCGATCCCCGAGCCCCTGCGCTTTCTGGAGCCGCGCGAGATCGAGACGCGCCGGATGCACAGTCTGGAGGATTACGGGCTGATGCATGTCAAGCTGTACGAGGACATCGCCCGGCACGGCCATATCGCCACCGCCTACGCCTATCCGGTGCTGGTCGAGGGGCGCTACGTGATGGACCCCTCGCCGATCCCGAAATTCGACAATCCGAAGCTGTCGGGAAATCCCGCGATCCAGCTTTTCGGGGCCGGGCGCGAGCAGCGTATCTATGCCCTGCCGCCCTGGTGCGAGGTGGCAAGTCTCGATTTCGAGGATCACCCGTTCGATCCCTCGAAGGCCGACGCTGCGTGCGGGCTATGCGCGGCCGAGGACAGCTATCTCGACGAGGTGATCGTCGATGATGCGGGCGGGCGCATCTTCGTCTGTTCGGACACCGATTATTGCGAGGACCGCCAGGCGCGGGGCCATCGCGGCAAGGACGCGGCATGACCCCTTTGCTGTCTGTCGAGGGTCTGAGCAAGACCTATGGCGCGCATCTGGGGTGCCGGGATGTGAGCCTCGACCTGTTCCCGGGCGAGGTTCTGGGCATCGTCGGCGAAAGCGGGTCGGGCAAGACGACGGTGCTGAACTGCATGGCGGGGCATCTGGAGCCGGACACGGGTCGCGTGGTCTTCGACACCCGCGCCGAGGGACCGCGCGATGTGCTGCGCATGTCCGAGCCCGAGCGGCGGATGCTGGGGCGCACCGACTGGGCCTTCGTGCAGCAGAACGCGCGAGACGGGTTGCGGATGGGGGTCAGTGCCGGCGGCAACGTGGGCGAGCGCCTGATGGCCGTGGGCGCGCGCAACTATGGCCGGATCCGCGGGGATGCCGCGGACTGGCTGACCCGGGTCGAGATCGACGCGGCGCGCATCGACGACCGCCCCACGACGTTTTCGGGGGGCATGCAGCAACGCCTGCAGATCGCGCGCAACCTGGTCACCGGGCCGCGGCTGGTCTTCATGGACGAGCCGACAGGAGGTCTCGATGTCAGCGTGCAGGCACGGCTGCTGGACCTGCTGCGCGGGCTGGTGCGGGACATGAAGCTGTCGGCGATCATCGTGACGCATGACCTGGCGGTCGTGCGCCTTCTGGCCGATCGCCTGCTGGTGATGAAATCGGGCCGGGTGGTTGAGCATGGCCTGACCGATCAGGTGCTGGACGATCCTCAACACGGCTACACGCAGCTTCTGGTGTCCAGCGTGTTGCAGGTGTGACCGCGGGCGCCGGGGAATGATGGAAAAATGACGCCATGATCGAGATCGAGAACCTGTCGAAGACCTTCACCCTGCACAACCAGGGCGGCGCGGTGATCCGCGTGATGGAGGGCGCCAACCTGACTGTCCGGCGCGGCGAATGCGTGGCGCTGACAGGCGCGTCGGGCTCGGGCAAATCCACGCTGATGCGGATGATCTACGGCAATTACATGGCAGCAGACGGCGCGATCAGGGTGAGCGGCGTGGACGTGGCGCGCGCCAGCCCGCGCGAGATCCTCGCGCTGCGCCGCGACACGCTTGGCTATGTCAGCCAGTTCCTGCGCGTCGTGCCGCGGGTGCCCACGCGCGGCGTGGTAGCCGAACCGCTGCGCCGCCTCGGGATCAGCGAGGGCGACGCCCGCGCCCGCGCGGAGCGGCTTCTGACCCTGCTCAACATCCCCGAGGCGCTTTGGGCGCTGTCGCCGACCACATTCTCGGGCGGCGAGCAGCAGCGCGTGAACATCGCGCGCGGCTTCGCGCATTCCTACCCCGCGCTGTTGCTGGACGAACCCACCGCCGCGCTCGATGCCGACAACCGCGCTGTCGTGCTGGACCTGATCCTGTCGGCCAAGGCGCGCGGGGCGGCAATGATCGGGATTTTCCACGACGCCGAGGCGCGCGACCGGGTCTGCGACCGCACGGTCGATGTCACCGCCTTCTCTACGGGCCGTGCGGCATGAGCGGGGGGAGACTGATCGCGGTGGTGGGGCCGTCGGGGGCCGGCAAGGATCGCGTGATCGCGGGGATCGCGCGCGCCGCGCCGCATGTCGCCCCGGTCGCGCGCGTGATCACCCGCGCGCCGGATCTGCCCGGCGAGCGCAGCGTCGCCGTCAGCCCGCAGGACTTTGCCGGGATGCGCGCCGCCGGTGCGTTTTGCCTGCACTGGCAGGCGCACGGGCTGAGCTATGGCATCCCGGCACAGGTGGTCGCGGACGTGCGCGGCGGCGCGCAGCGGATCGTCAACCTGTCGCGCGGCGTGCTTCACGAGGCGCAGGCGCTGTTTCCCGACCTTCTGGTGCTGCATGTCACGGCCCGCCAAGAAACGCTTGCGCGCCGGCTGATCGGGCGCGAGCGGGAAACCGCGTCCGAGATCGACGGCCGCATGACGCGCGCCACGCCCGTGTTGCCAAGGGATATCCCGACCGTCGATCTGCCGAACGACGGCGCCATCGAGGAGACCGTCGCGCGGGCCTTGCAAAGCCTGAAGCAAAGCCATGCGGGAAGGCCGGCGGCCAGCGACGACAACCCCCTGCGCCTTGCCAATGCGCAACTGGTACTGGCGGATCGCGTCGTGACCGGCGAGATCGTCTTCGACGGCGGCCGGATCACCGGGATCACCGAGCGCGCCGACGTGCCCGCCGGGGCCATCGATTGCGGCGGCGATATGGTGCTGCCCGGGCTGGTGGAATTGCATACCGACAACCTCGAACGCCATATCGAGCCGCGCCCCGGCGTAACGCTCCCGCATGTTTCCGCGCTTCTGGCACATGATGCCGAGCTCGCCTCGACCGGAATCACGACGGTGTTCGACGCGATGCGGGTAGGCTCGATCCGGTCGGGAACGGTGCGTGACGGCCGATATGCCCGCGAGCTGGCGACCGAGCTGGCGCACCTGCGCGCGAAGGACGTGCTGAAGATCAGCCATTTCCTGCATCTGCGCGCCGAGATCTGTTCCGAGACACTGCTGGAGGAGCTGGCCGAGTTCACGCCCGAGGACCGGGTCGGCATCCTCAGCCTGATGGATCACACGCCCGGTCAGCGGCAATTCCGGGATCTGGAGAAGTTGCGCACCTACCTGTCAGGCAAGCGCGGCATGACCGAGGCCGAATTCGAGGCGCATGTCGAATATCTGAGCGGGCTTCAGGCGCGGTACGGGGCCGCGCATGCCGCCGCCGCGGTGACCGAGGCGCGCCGCCTGGGCGCGGTGATGGCCAGCCACGACGACACCACGCCGCAGCATGTGCATGTCTCGCACGAAAGCGGCGCGGGATTCGCGGAATTCCCGACGACGCTGGAAGCGGCCGAGGCCTGCCGCACGCGCGCGCTCGCCATCCTGATGGGGGCGCCGAACATTATCCGCGGCGCGTCGCATTCTGGCAACGTATCGGCGCTGGATCTTGCGCGGCACGGCCTTCTGGACATGGTGTCGTCGGATTACGTGCCGTCGGCGCTGCTGTTGTCGGCGTTCCGCCTTGCTGACCTATGGTCCGATCTGCCGCGCGCGATCCGCACCGTCACGGACACCCCGGCGCGTGTAGCGGGTCTGAGCGATCGCGGGCGGCTCGAGGTCGGGCTGCGGGCCGATCTGTTGCGCGTGCGCTGCCTCGATCGCACACCGGTGATCCGCGGCGTCTGGTCCCGGGGACAGCGCGTGGCCTGATGATGGGCGCGGGCCGGAGGTTCAGTTCGGCCGCTCCGCCATCTCGGCGCGGATCTGCTGGCGCAGCACATCGATGGGCACGGTCTTGCCCTCGCGCCTGAAGCACCAGTAGGTCCAGCCGTTGCAAGACGGCGCCCCTTCGAGATGCGCGCCGACCTGATGGATCGACCCCTTGACGTCGCCGCCGATCAGCGTGCCGTCGGCGCGAACCTTGGCCTTGTGGCGCCTGTTCATCGAGTAAAGCTGCTCGCCGGGGCGCAGCATGCCACGCTCGATCAGTTGCCCGAATGGCACGCGCGGCTCGGCACGCTTGGAGGTCGAGACATGCAGCGCCTCTCGGTCGTACCTGCGCACCCCGGCAAGGCGTTTCTCGGCGATCTCGCGGTAAGCTGCCTCGCGCTCGATCCCGATGTAATCGCGGCCCAGCATCTTGGCCACCGCACCGGTCGTGCCGGTGCCGAAGAACGGGTCGAGCACCACGTCGCCTGGATTGGTCGCGCCGACCAGGACGCGGTGCAGCAAGCTTTCGGGCTTCTGCGTGGAATGCGCCTTTTCGCCGGCGTCGTTCTTCAGCCGCTCATGCCCGGTGCAGATCGGCAGCACCCAGTCCGACCGCATCTGTATCCCGTCATTGAGCGATTTCAGCGCCTCGTAATTGAAGGTGTAGCGCGCGCCCTGTTCCTTGCTGGCCCAGATCATCGTCTCATGCGCGTTGGTAAAACGCTTGCCGCGGAAATTCGGCATCGGGTTGGACTTGCGCCACACCACGTCGTTGAGGATCCAGAACCCGGTATCCTGCAATGCAGCGCCCACCCGGAAGATGTTGTGATAGGATCCGATCACCCAGATCGCGCCCGCGGGCTTGAGGATGCGGCGCGCGGCGGCGAGCCAGGCGCGGGTGAACTGGTCATAGGTCTCGAAACTCGCGAAGCGATCCCACGCGTCGTCGACGCCGTCCACCTGGCTGTTGTCGGGGCGATGCAGATCGCCGCGCAGTTGCAGGTTGTAGGGCGGATCGGCGAAGACCAGATCTACGCTGGCCGCGGGCAGCTCGTTCATCGCCTCGATGCAGTCGCCTGCCAGGATCGTGTTGCGCGGAAGTAACGGCGCGGTCTTGGGTCGGGTCATTGTCGTCATCTCTGCCTCTGTTCCGGCGCTCGGGCGCTCTGTTTTTCTAGAACCGAAGATGAGTCAAAGCTGATTCGCCGTCAATTTCTTTTTTGAATCAGTGGGTTAGTAATTCTCTTGATACAATATATTGTGGACCGGCCGGAAGGAACGTCTATGGTGAGGGGTAACGCCGAGATCTAGCAGGGCCGCTTTGTGGTGCTTGGTCGGATAGCCCATGTTGTGCGCCCAGCCATAGCCCGGAAACTGTTGCGCCAAAGCCCCCATCAGCCGGTCCCGGCAGGTTTTCGCAACGATCGAGGCCGCCGCGATGGACAATGACGCCGCATCCCCCCGGACGATCGTGCGCGCCGAAAGGGCGAGGTTGCGCGGCAGCAGGATACCGTCGATCAGGGCCATCTCGGGCGCGGGATCGAGACCCGCAAGCGCGCGTTCCATCGCCAGATGCGCAGCCCGCAGGATGTTGAGGCTGTCGATCTCGGCGACCGTGGCCTGGGCGACCGACACCTGCGCCGAGGCGAGAAGCGCCTCGCACAGCGCCGCGCGCCGTTTCGCGCCCAGCCTTTTTGAATCGTCGAGACCCGGCGGGATGCGCCGCTCGTCGAGGACGACGGCGGCGGCGGTCACCGGACCGGCGATCGGGCCGCGCCCGACCTCGTCCACCCCCGCAACCCGCAGAAAGCCTGCCGCGCGGGCCCGTGCCTCGTGCAGGAGATCGGGTCCTCTCATGGAGCGTTCAGATGGCACGCACACCGGAGAACGCAAAGCGAAAAAACGCACAGGAAAGCGGCGCGGACCCGTCGCGATCAATAAAACCCGTACCCGCTGAGGCACCGGTCGCGGTAGATCATGCGATGCGATCCGCCCACGCGGATGGCACAGGCCGATGGCAAGGCCGCGCGATCGTAGTCGTATCTCTGCAGGCAGCGCCCGGAATAACCGGCGCGCCGATCGTTGCGGACCCTGCAGGCGCCGGGCAGCTTGATGCGAGTGGCGCGCCGATAGCCAGCGTCGTGGCCCCGCCGCGGCGCGCGATAACCTTGATCAAATCGGTGGTCGCGTGTCGGGGCTTGGGCGCGTCTTGCGCGGTGCTCCTTGTCCTCCTGGCGCGCGATCCGGTCGCGGCTGTCCTGCCGCTTCTTCTTGGCGATGGCTGCTGCCAGAAGAACGAGAATCGCGGCGCCCCCAGTGGCGGCGGCAACCTCGCTTCGGTCACCGGCTGCGGCGGGTGCGGCGTCAAGGGTCGTCATGGCCATGGCCGACGCGAGGATGAGCGCGATGACTGAACGATGCATGATCTTTCCTTTCAGGTGTCATGGGTGTCGTCGCCCCTCTCCGGTATGTTCGAGCGTTCCGGGGCCCATTCTGGATGGGCGAGGCACGTGCAGACAGGCAATGACGGTACCATGCTATCCGATAACAGGGCCTTTACGGCCGATTTGCCTATGCAGGTTATTGAACAACCGACGGTATCGGCGCATCGTCGCGGCATGAAACGTACAGCATCCCTCATCGTCGGCACGCTTGGCGCGCTTTTGCTCAGCGGGGCCGCGCAGGCCGCCTGCCAGGTCGAATACAAGGCCAAGCGCGACAGCCCGCTGGAGCTTTATTACGATGTGGCCGTGGTCGATGCCCCCTGTGCCTCGGCCGAGGCCGCGCTGCGTGCGCGATTGGCGGCGCGCGGGCTGACCCTGCTGAAGATCCTGTCGAAGAGGGAAACGTGACACTGCGCCGGGCCGGGGAATCGCGATGCGCGGGATAGCGGCCTCGGCGGCCGATGCGCGCCGCTCGGGCAACCGGGTGGTGGTGGTCGGCGTGATCGCGATCGTCGCGATCCTCGCGGTCGCCGCGGTGTTGCTGTTCCTGAACCTGCCGGACGCCAATGCCTTCAACGAACGGGTCGAGCGGATCTTCGTCGAGAACGACGCGCTGACAGGGCAGCGCGAGATCAAGTTGCTGGAGATCCTCGCATTGTCGGGCACCGCGTTTTCCGAGACGCTGGTCAGCTACAGGATGGTGATCTTCATCCTGCTGGTCTTCGCCACGGCGCTTCTGGTGGCGGCGCTGGTGTTCCTGGTGATGCTCGTCTCGCTCAACCGCCGGATGGCGCAGATCGAACGGGCGGGCATCCAGGTCAGTTCGCTTCTGATCAGCCGCGAGGAACGGACGGTCTATCTCAACAACATGGGGTTCAAGCTGACCGACGCCGCGATGGAAACCCTCAGCGTTCTGGCCGAGGCGCGGCTCGACGACGACGTGCTGACCGGGGCCGAGGTCGAGGCGGTGATTTCCGGGCGGGCGGCCGCCGATTGCGACGAGGCGGCCGGGGCCACGCGGATCAAGCGGCTGCGCGACACGCTCGGCAACCAGTTGGTTAGCGAGCTGCTGGTCAAGAACATCGCGCGGCACGGGTACATGCTGGCGATCGACAAGGACGTGATCCGGATGCTGTGATCCGGCCATGGGCCGCGATCCCGACAGGGCAGACGCGATAACCCTTGATTCCGCGTGAAACTGTCACTAAGTTTCAAATGTCCGAAAGGACTATGGATGTAGACGGGACAGACGCGGCTTCACAGGACCCCGGGGCAGTACCGGGCGGGTCCACCACAAGCGAGATGGAGATCTCGTTTTTGCTGGGCCCGAAATAGGATCGACTGGTAGTCAAATCTGTTCTTGCATCTCGGCTGTCTGCCACCGTTATCGGCGAAAACAGTACAATTGCAAATGACAATCGTGCTCCGGTTGCCGTTGCTGCGTAAGCAGTAACCAGACCGAAACTTAAGCCCTGATCGTTAGCACGGTCAGGCGGGGCCGCAGGGGGCCTGGCAACAGAACCCCTGCACTTCTCCCCCCATTAAAGCGACTTCAACCATCACGTCCGTAACCACGGCCAGCATGTACGTGTATGTTCAGGATACCTGTTCCGGCGTCTTCGGGTCCGCAAGATCGTCGGCAAGGGCTGGACAAGGCGGCACGGATATAGTCAGTTTATGCCAAAGAAACGGATCACCTGCCGACACTTGCGCGGTGTTTTGGCGCCGGATCGACGGGTGGTATCAGGGAAAGATGCGCGTTTCGCATCGAACAGGGAGGAGAAACCATGCACAAATACCTAGGATACACGACCGCCGCCGCGATCAGCCTCGCCTTTGCCGGCGAGGCGATGGCGACCGATTGGAACGTCTCGCTCTGGGGCAAGCGCCGGGCGTTCACCGAGAACACCGAAAAGCTGGCAGAGCTTGTCGCGGAAAAGACCGATGGCGAGTTCACGCTGAACATCAGCTATGGCGGGCTGTCGAACAGCCGCGAGAACCTCGACGGGATTTCCATCGGCGCGTTCGAGATGGCGCAGTTCTGTGCCGGCTATCACCGGGACAAGAACCCCACGATCACCGTGCTGGAACTGCCGTTCCTCGGCGTCGAGACGCTGGAGCAGGAGCGCAATCTGTCGATGGCGCTTTACGATCATCCGGCGGTCAAGAAGGACCTTGCACGCTGGAACGCCACGATGCTGATGCCCTCGCCGATGCCGCAATACAACCTCGTCGGCATGGGTGACGCGCCCCGCAGCCTCGATGATTTCGAGGGGCTGAGCGTGCGCGCCACCGGCGGGATCGGCGAGGCGATGGAAGCCCTCGGCGCGGTGCCCACCTCGATGTCGGCCACGGAAGTGCGGCAGGCGATGGATAGCGGCGTGGTCAAGGCGGTGGCCTTCGCACCGCACGCGCACATGGCCTTCGGCACCATCGAGAACGGCGAGTGGTGGACGGAAAACCTCAACCCCGGCACGGTGAACTGCCCGGTCGTGGCCAATACCGACGCGCTGAATTCGCTGCCGGACGACCACCGCGAGGCGCTTATGGACTCGATCGACGAGGCGCTCGACCATTACGTCGACAACTACCAGAACAACACGCTGGAAGCATGGGGCCCCGCCCTCGAGGAGCGCGGGATCGAGACCATCAGCTACGACGAGCAGGCGCTTCAGGAGCTCGAGGAGGCAGTCGCCGGCCCGGCCGCCGAAGCCTGGATCGAGGAGATGAGCAACCGCGGCCTGCCCGCGCAGGACATCTACGAGTTCGCCACAGACAAGCTGGCGGATCTCAAGAGCGGATCCTGAGCCACCCTTGAGACCCGCCGCGCGTGATCGCCGGCGGGTCGCTTCGTTCACACCACCCGCAGGAGACAGCCATGTCCGGGACGACCTCTGTCCTGTCCGATGACAGCGTTCTGAGCAAGCTCGATCGCGGACTCTTCCGGTTCGAGCGGTGGCTCGCGCTGCTGAGCGGTCTGGCGGTCTTTTCGCTGATGTTGCTTGCCGTCGTCTCTGTCGGCGGGCGCAACTTCTTCAGCCAGCCGCTGCCGGGCTATGTCGACTGGATCGAGCAGATCATGCCGCTGATCGCCTTCATGGGCGTGTCCTACACGCAGCGCGTCGGCGGACATATCCGGATGGACATCTTCGTCGGTCTCTTTCGCGGGCGCGCTCTGTGGCTGATCGAGCTGATCACCACGCTGCTGGTGCTGCTGCTGATGCTTCTGCTGGTCTGGGGAAGCTGGGCGCATTTCAACCGCAGTTTCGACTGGAGCGCCCCGATGTGGAGCCGTGACAGCTCAATGGACATCGGCTTGCCGATCTGGCCGGCCAAGCTGCTGGCCCCGGTCGCGTTCGCCGTGCTGTCGCTGCGGCTGGCGCTTCAGGCCTGGGGGTTCGGACGCGCGCTGATCGAGGGCACGGAGCGGCCCGTCGCCGTTCCCCTGATCGAGAATGTCGCGGATCAGGCCGCGCGCGAGGCCGCGCAGCTGGACGGCCATGACATGTAAGAGGATGCCCTGATGGAGCCGATCGATATTGGTCTTGTCGTGACCGGCCTGTTGCTGGTCGTCGTCATCCTGGGCATGCGCGTGGCCTTCGCGGCGGCAACTGCGGGCGTCATCGGCTTGGTCTGGATCTTCTGGTCGAAGAAGGGTTATGCGGGCGACGAGTTTTTCTGGGCGCTGACCGTCGCGGCCAAGACCGCCGGGCAGGTGCCGCATTCCAAGGTCAGTTCGCAGGCGCTCAGCCTGATCCCGACCTTCATCATGATCGGCTATCTCGCCTATTACGCGGGGTTGACCAAGGCCCTCTTCGAGGCTGCGAAACGCTGGATCGCGTGGGTGCCAGGGGGGCTTGCCGTCTCAACCGTGTTCGCCACTGCCGGGTTCGCCGCCGTATCGGGCGCCAGCGTCGCCACCGCCGCCGTCTTCGCGCGGATCGCGATCCCGGAAATGCTCAAGATCGGCTATGACAAGCGCTTTGCGGCGGGCGTGGTCGCGGCGGGCGGCACGCTGGCAAGCCTCATCCCCCCCTCGGCGCTTCTGGTGATCTACGCGATCATCGTCGAGCAGGATGTCGGCAAGCTGCTGTTGGCGGGCTTCGTGCCGGGGGTTTTCTCGGCCTTCGTCTATGCCGCGCTGATCATCGGGCTCGCGCTGACCATCAAGGGCTTCGGCCCGCCGGTCGGCGGGTTCACCTGGCGCGAGCGGTTCGTGTCGCTGCCGCCCGCGCTGCCCATCGTCTTCGTCGTGGTGACGATCATCTTCTTCGTCTACAACCCGTTCGGCGGCGACGCCTGGGGCACCCCGACCGAGGGCGGCGCCATCGGCGCGTTCGTCGTCTTCGTCATTGCCGTCTATCGCGGCATGCGCTGGCAAGAGCTGAAAAGCGCCCTGCTGGAGACGGCCAAACTGTCGGTGATGATCTTCACCATCATCTGGGGGGTGCTGATCTATGTCCGCTTCCTCGGCTTCGCAGACCTGCCAAGCGCCTTCGCCGACTGGATCACCTCGCTGACGGTGTCGCCGATGCTGATCCTGATCTGCATCCTGCTGGCCTACGCAGTGCTCGGCATGTTCATGGACGCGATCGGCATGCTGCTGCTGACCCTGCCGGTGGTCTACCCGGCGGTGATGGCGCTGAATGGCGGGGCGATGGTCAGCGCCGCCGACAGCACCTTCGGCATGTCCGGTCCGATGTGCGCGGTCTGGTTCGGGATCCTCGTGGTGAAAATGGCCGAGTTCTGCCTGATCACCCCGCCGATCGGCCTCAACTGCTTCGTGGTCGCCGGGGTGCGCGACGATCTGAACGTGCAGGACGTGTTCAAAGGCGTCACGCCGTTCTTCATCGCCGACGCGGTCACCATAGGCCTTCTGGTGGCGTTCCCGGCCATCGTGCTGTGGCTTCCGGGGCAGGTGTGACCGGCGGAAGTGCCTAAAAGTCGAAACGTTAACAGAGCGGTAATCGGCCACATGCTACGCCTTGCCTCGGGTGAGACATAGGTGGTGAGAAAATGGACGTGCGCAGCAATGTGCCGCCAGTCATCATCAAACGGAAAAAGATCGTGGCCGGGGGCGGCCACCATGGTGGCGCCTGGAAGGTGGCCTATGCCGATTTCGTGACAGCGATGATGGCGTTTTTCCTTTTGATGTGGCTGCTTGGCGCGACAACCGAACAACAACGCAAGGGCATTGCCGATTATTTCAGCCCGACGCTTCCGCTGACCCGTATCTCGGGCGGTGGCGACGGGGCGTTCGGCGGCGACAGCGTCTTTACCGAGGACACTCTCGCGAAAAATGGCATCGGTGCCTCCGACAAGTATGCGACCGACAGCCGCGAAGCCCGCGGTGCGACGGGCCTCTTGCCAGAGGGCGCCAGCGATCCCGACATCCGGGCCGACGATGCGGACCTCGAGAAGCTCGAGGACATGCTGACCGCACGCAGCGGCGAAAGCTTCGTGTCGGACGAGCTGCGTCAACATATCCTGACGCGGGTGACCGACGAGGGGCTGGTGATCGAACTCTTCGATCTCGAGGGGCGTCCGCTCTTTGTCGAGGCTGACCAGCCGACGCGCCTGCTCGAGGATCTCTCGGCGCTGGTGGCGAGTGTCGCGACGCTTGTCGAGAACGATATCGCGGTCACGGCCCATGCGCGGGCGCGGCCGATCACGCTCGCCAGCAACCCTGTCTGGGACATCACCATCGACCGCTCGAACCAGTTGCGGCGCATGCTGGAGGCTGGCGGCGTTGTCCCCCCGCGCATGAAGCGCACCACCGGTCACGCGGACCGGTCCCCCGCGGTCGCGGATCCGATGGCGGTGCGCAACAACCGGCTGGAAATCATCCTTCTCAGGTCCGATCGCGGGTGAAACCCGAAAGATTTTACGTGTTAGCGGCCTGTTAAATATACGCGCTTATGACTCTGCCTCGAACCCGTTCGATACAGCAGAAAGGCGTGTCCATGACGATCTCCTCCTCCCTCAATGCCGGCGTCGCGGGATTGAACGCGAATGCCTCGCGGCTTGCCACCATTTCCGACAACATCGCGAACTCCTCGACCTTCGGTTATCGAAGGGTCGAATCGAACTTCGAATCGATGGTGTTGTCACAGAATGGCGGCAAATATGCCGCGGGCGGCGTCCGCGCCACGAGCCAGCGTTTGATCGACGAGGGCGGCACGCTCGTCACGACCTCGAACGCCACCGATCTCGCGGTCCGGGGGCGGGGCTTCATCCCGGTTGCCAGCGCCAGCGAGGTCCGGGCTGGCAATGCCAACCCCGAGATGTTGCTGACTTCCACCGGATCCTTTCGGACGGATACGGATGGCCGGCTCGTGACCGAATCCGGGCAGGTCCTACTTGGGTGGCCCGCGAACGCCGATGGCACGATCCCCAACTTCCCGCGCGACACCAGCAACAACCTCGAAGCGGTGCGGATCAACTCCAATCAACTGACCGGTGAACCCACGACTCAAATGACGCTCGGTGTTAATCTTCCTGCAACCGAAACCGGTGCAGGTGCCGCCGGCATCCCGCAGGAGCTCTCGGTGGAGTATTTCGACAATCTCGGCCGGTCCGAGACGGTCGGTGTCACCTTCACACCCGGCAGTTCCAACCAATGGACGATGACGCTCCGCGACTCCGCGCTCGGCAATTCGGTGATCGGTGAATATCAGCTCGAATTCGACGATTCCCGGACGAGCGGCGGTACGCTGACCACCGTCGGCCAGGCGGTTGGCGCCGCGGGTGGGCCTTACGATCCGGCGACCGGGCGGCTGATCGTCAATGTCGATGGCGGGCCGATGGAAATCGATATCGGCCTTCCCGGCGAATCCGACGGGCTGACCCAGCTTTCCGACCGGTTCGCGCCGCTCTCGATCTCCAAGGATGGCACGCCGGTGGGCAGCATGACGTCGGCCGAGGTCGATGAAAACGGCTTCGTGCGGGCGTTCTTCGATAACGGCGCCACAAAGGTCATAGCACAGGTGCCGCTCGTCGATGTGCCGAACCCCAACGGGATGGCATCGCTCGACTCGCAGACATATCGGCCGTCCCTCGATAGCGGCCCCTTCTTTCTGTGGGACGCGGGCGATGGACCTACCGGTGAGATTGCCGGCTTCGCCCGCCAGGAATCCGCCACAGATGTGGCCGGCGAACTGACCAGCATGATCCAGACACAGCGCGCCTATTCCTCCAACGCCAAGGTCATCCAGACCGTCAGCGAGATGTTGCAGGAAACCACCAATATCATCCGCTGAACCGGATGACAGCCCATCCAATGTGAAAGGCACACAGCATGTCGATTTCCGGGGCCCTCTCCAATGCGCTCAGCGGACTGACCGCCAGTTCTCGCATGGCCGATATCGTGTCGGCCAATGTCTCGAACGTTCTGACCGACGGGTACGCCCGGCGCGAGCTCGCGCTGCAATCGCAGCGGGACGGGAACGGCGTGTCGGTCGCCGGGGTCACGCGCCATGTCGATAACGCCCTGCTGGGGGATCTTCGGCTTGCGGACAGCGCGTTTGCCGGATCGGAGACCCGCGCAACCTTCGCCAAAGCTCTGGAACGCGCCATCGGCACACCCGGCGAGCCCGACTCACTTGCCGGCAAGCTGACCGCCCTCGAAAGCAGCCTCGTCGCGGCCGCGGCGCGCCCCGAGGAAACCTCGCGCCTGCAGACCGTCACTCAGGACGCGGATGCGCTCGCCAAATCCCTCAACACCATTTCGAGCCGCATCGAAACACTGCGGAGCGCGGCCGATGCAGATATCGCCCGCACGGTCAAAAGCCTCGATGAAAGCCTGGAGAACGTTGCGACCCTGAATGACCACATCGTGACGGCCAGGGCGAGCGGGCGCAACACGGCCACCCTTGAAGATCAGCGGCAGCGCGTCGTGGACGCGATAGCGGAGATCGTTCCGGTCCGGCAACTGCCCCGGCAAAACGGCAAGATCGCACTTGTCACGACGGGCGGCGCACTGTTGTTCGACGGTCGCGGGGCGACGCTCGAATTTGACGAAAAGCCACTTGTCGCCGCACATATGACCCAGGATAACGGCCTCCTTTCCGGGATCCGGATCAACGGCCAGGCCGTGCGCACGGATGCGAACGGGCCGCTGGCCGGGGGCAAGCTTGGTGCGCTTTTCGACAATCGCGACCGCGCGGGCGTCGAGGCGCAGCGGTCGGTCGACGCGATCGCGCGCGATCTGGTGGAGCGTCTCTCCGATCCCGGTCCGGACTCGACCCTCACAGGTGGCGCCCCCGGTCTCTTCACCGACGCGGGCGATGCGGTCGATCCCGCGACCGAAACCGGCCTCGCGGGCCGGATCCGCTTAAACGATAAGGTCGATCCGAGTGACGCCAGCACAGCGTTTCACATACGCGACGGGCTGGAGGCCCTGACGCCCGGTCCCGCTGGCAGCGCCGACCTGCTTCAGAGACTGAGCGACGCGTTGAGCGCGCCGCGTTCGATCGCAACCGGGCCCGGCACGCGCAGCAGTGCCGGACATGTCGCCGACATGACCGGCCGGATCGCCAATGCACGCCTGTCGGCGGACCAGCAGGTCAGCTTTGCGAACAGCCAGGCCACCGAGCTCCGATCCCTTCAACTCGAAAACGGCGTCGATACCGACGCCGAAATGCAACGGCTTTTACTCGTCGAACAGGCGTTCTCCGCGAATGCGCGGATGATCCAGACGATCGACGAGATGATGCAAACACTGTTGAGGATCTGATCATGCCCCTGCAATCCATTGGCGACATGGCGCAGAGTTTCGCTATGCGCCGGCAAAGCATCGAACTCAACCGTCAAATGGACAGGTTGACACAGGAGCTTTCAAGCGGAAAGGCCTCGGACATCCCGCGCCATCTCGCCGGGCACCTTCTCCAACTCGCCGACGTGGAACGGGATCTGACGGTTCTCGAAGCCCGCAAGGACGTGGCCAGTGTCGCCGCGACCGATGCCGGCGTGATGCAGACGGCGCTTGACCGCATCCAGACCGCGACCGGCGATCTCGCCACGAACGCCCTGACAGCCGGCTTCACGGCCGGCAGCGTCCAGGTCCCAACCGTGGCGAACGAAGCTCGCGCCGCCCTTGAAACGATCATCGGGGCCCTCAACACCGATGTGGCGGGGCGTGCCGTGTTTGCCGGAAACAGGACCGATACCGCGCCTCTGGCAGATGCGGATATCCTTCTGGATGGGTTGAGAGCCGCGCTGGCCGGGGCCTCGGACACCACCGAGATCCGCACAAGGCTCGATACGTTCTTCGATGATCCGGCAGGCGGTTTCGCCACGTCGGTCTACCAGGGCGGCGCCGCCGGCCTGACGCCGCGCGATCTCGGCGCGGGCGAGTCCGTGGCGCTCGATATCCGGGCCGATGATGCGGCTTTGCGCGGCGTGATGAAGCAGACCGCCCTCATCGCCATGCTCGACGATGCGTCGCTCGGCCTCTCGCTGCAGGAGCGCCGCGACCTGGCCGGAACCGCGGGCGAGAGGCTGCTGGAGGGACAGGACAAGCTGACGGGTCTGCGTGCGAATCTCGGCTTCGCGGAGGAACGCATCACGAAGGCCGAAAGCCGCATTTCCGCCGGCCTCGCCAGTCTGACGATCGCCCGGAACGATCTGATCTCGGTGGACACACCCTCGACCGCTGTCGAGCTCGAACAGGTACAGTCGCAACTGGAGATGCTCTATACGCTGACGGCCCGGTCCGCGCGTCTCAGCCTCGTGAATTTCCTGTCATGACGGGACACCTGATGATCCTCCGCTGGCTGGTCGTGCTTTTCGCCGCGTTTTCCGTCGCCTTGCCCGCGGCGGCCAGCCCCGTTCGCCTGAAGGATCTGGTGGAATTCGACGGCGTCCGCGGCAACGATCTGGTCGGGTACGGGCTGGTGGTGGGGTTGAACAGCACTGGTGACGGCCTGCGGAACTCGCCATTCACCGAAGAGATCATGTCCAACATCCTCGAACGTCTCGGCGTCAATATCTCGGGAGAGCAGTTCCGCCCGAAAAACGTCGCCGCCGTGTTCGTCACCGCAGAGCTGCCCGCCTTCGCGCGCGCCGGCGGGCAGATCGACGTCACGGTCTCGGCCGTCGGCGATGCCGAGAGCCTGCTTGGCGGCACGCTTATCATGACACCTCTCAACGCAGCGGACGGGCAGATCTATGCCGTGGCGCAAGGGACGATCATCGCGGGCGGCGTTTCGGCCGAAGGCGAGGCGGGCGGCGTGACCCAAGGCGTTCCGACCTCCGGCACGATCCCGTCCGGGGCCCGCATCGAACGCGAGATCTCGTTCGACTTCACCGATCTCGAGGTCATCCGGCTTGCCTTGCGGGAGCCGGATTTCACCACGGCGTCACGTATCGAGCGCGTGATCAACGGGGCCGTCGGTCGCGGAGTGGCAGCGATGCTCGACTCCGGCACGGTGCGCCTCGATATCGCGGGGATGCGGGCGCCATCACCGGCACATGCGCTGGCCCAGGTCGAAAACCTGCTTGTCGAGCCCGAGCGCAAGGCGCGCGTGGTGGTCGATCAGCGCTCCGGGACGATCGTGATGGGCCAGGACGTCCGCATCTCGCGGGTGGCTGTCTCGCAGGGAAACCTGACGCTGCGCATCCAGGAACGACCGCTGGCCGTCCAGCCCAATCCCTTCGCCCGCGGCCAGACGGTCGTCGTGCCCCGCACCGAAGCCCAGATCGAGGAGGAGCCGGGCATAGGGCTGGCAGAGGTGCCCGAGGGTACGTCGCTTTCGGAAGTGATCGCGGGGCTGAACGCCCTGGGCGTCGCGCCGCGCGACATGATCGACATTCTCAAGAGCATCAAGGCTGCAGGCGCGCTGCACGCCGAATTCGTGGTGCGCTGAGACCTGAACGAAGGGCTATACGATCACGTCCATTTCTTCCTGCTCGCCCACGCCGAAGACCCGGCGATAGCGTTCAATCTCTTCTGGTGGTCCCATGGCCTTGCGCGGATTGTCCGACAGTTTCACCGTGGGATTTCCATTGGCCGCGACCGCCTTGCAGACAAGCGAGAACGGCGCCAAGGCGTCGTTTTCCGTCAGCCCCCGGAAATCGTTGGTCAGCAGCGTGCCCCAGCCGAAGGAGGTACGCACCCGGCCCGAGAACTTAGTGTGCAGATCGATGATCTTGTCGACATCGAGACCGTCGGAAAAAATCAGCATCTTGTCGCGCGGATCCTCGCCGCGCTCTTTCCACCACTGGATCGCCATGTCGGCCGCGGCCTCTGGCGCGCCGGAATCCACCCGCATCCCGGTCCACCTGGCCAGCCAGTCCGGCGCGTTTTCCAGAAAGCTCTTGGTGCCGAACGTGTCCGGAAGGATGATCCGCAGGTTGCCGTCATGCTCTTCGTGCCAGTCCGAAAGCACGTCGTAAGGCGCCCGCGCGAGCGCCGCGTCGTCGGGCGCGAGCGCGGCGTAGACCATCGGCAATTCATGGGCGTTGGTACCGATCGCCTCAAGGTCGCGGTTCTTGGCGATCAGGCAGTTGGAGGTGCCGACAAACCGGTCCCCCAGCCCTTCGCGCATGGCCTGCACGCACCAGTCCTGCCACAGGAAGGAATGGCGGCGCCGGGTGCCGAAATCGGCGATGCGCAGCCCCTCGACGGCGCGCAGGCGTTCGACCTTTTCCCAGAGCTTCGTCATGGCGCGGGCGTAGAGCACCTGAAGCTCGAACTTCTTCATGGTGCTCAACACCGCACGGGCGCGAAGCTCCATCAAGACGGCGAGGGCCGGGATCTCCCACAGCATCACCTCGGGCCATCTGCCCTCGAAGGTCAGCTCGTACTGGCCATCGACGGTTTCGAGATGGTAGGGCGGCAGGCGCAGGTTCTCGAACCACCGCATGAATTCCGGGGTGAACATCTGCCGCTTGCCGTAGAAGGTGTTGCCACGCAACCACGTGCTTTCGCCCCGGGTCAGGGACAGGGTTCGAATGTGGTCGAGCTGTTCGCGCAGCTCGCCCTCGTCGACAAGCTCTGCCAGCCTGATGGACTTGGTCCGATTGATCAGGGAAAACGTCACGGTCGTGTCGGGGAAATTGCGAAACACCGATTGACACATCAGAAGCTTGTAGAAGTCGGTATCGATCAAGGACCTGACGATCGGGTCCAGTTTCCAGCGATGATTGTAGACGCGGGTTGCGATATCGACCATTCTACGGTCTCCAGTTCGGGCATCCCGGGGGTTTAAGCAAACTGGTGTCAGCTGCGCAAGGTGGAAGGCCCCGACGCGCCGGCGGGCCGGCACGTGCAGCTTCGGACCATACCGGCGGGCCGGCCCGGAGTGCAAGCACGTCAGATCAGGGAGACCAAAATGCACCTTTCTCGCTATCCGCGCCACTTTCTGGCACATCTTCCCACTCCGCTGGAGCGGCTCGATCGCCTGAGCCGCGAGCTTGGCGGTCCGGAGATCTGGATCAAGCGGGACGATTGCACCGGGCTGAGCACCGGCGGCAACAAGACGCGCAAGCTGGAATTCCTGATGGCCGAGGCGGACTTGCGGGGGGCCGACCTCGTGATGACCCAGGGCGCCACGCAATCGAACCATGCCCGGCAGACCGCGGCCTTCGCGGCGAAGATGGGCATGGCCTGTCATCTGCTGCTGGAGGACCGGACCAGCTCGAACAACGCGAATTACAATCACAACGGCAACGTGCTGCTGGATCACATGCATGGCGCCACCACCGAGAAACGGCCCGGCGGCACCGACATGCACGCCGAGATGGAGAGCGTCGCCGAGAGGTTCCGCACCGAGGGCCGCAACGTCTACACCATACCCGGGGGCGGATCGAACCCGACCGGCGCGCTTGGCTACGTGAACTGCGCCTTCGAGATGCTGGCGCAGTTCAACGATCGCGCGCTGAAGGTCGACCATATCGTGCACGCCACCGGCAGCGCCGGCACGCAGGCGGGGCTGATCACCGGGCTCAAGGCGATGAACGCGCGGATCCCGCTTCTGGGGATCGGCGTGCGCGCACCGCGGCTCAAGCAGGAGGAGAACGTCTATAACCTTGCCCGTGCGACGGCCGAAAAGCTGGGCTGCCCGGATGTTGTCGCGCGCGAAGACGTGGTCGCCAATACCGATTACGTCGGCGACGGCTACGGCATCCCGACCGAAGGCGGGCTCGAGGCGATAGGCATGTTCGCCGAACTCGAGGCGGTCCTGCTCGATCCGGTCTATTCGGCCAAGGGGGCCGCGGGGCTCATCGACCTTGTCCGCAAGGGGCATTTCAAGAAAGGCGAACGTGTCGTCTTCCTGCATACCGGGGGCGCGGTGGCGCTGTTCGGCTATGACAGCGCGTTCGACTTTGCCGACCGCTGGACGGGCTAGGCCGGGCGCGTCGCGCGACGGAACGGCCCAGGTCCAAAGCGGGGTTTTCCACGGTCATGATATCCTTTAAGGCGTCCCGTAACCTCGGAGATTGACAGGCGGACACGCACGCATGAAGTTCACACTTTCCTGGCTGAAGGATCACCTCGACACCACGGCCACGGTCGATCAAATCGCCGAAACGCTGACCGATCTGGGCCTCGAGGTCGAGGGTATCGACGATCCGTCCGCAAAGCTTGGCGATTTCACCATCGGCCACGTGCTGAGCGCCGAGGCCCATCCGGCTGCCGACCGCCTGCGCGTCTGCCAGGTGGCGACCGCCGACGGCGATACGCAGATCATCTGCGGTGCCCCCAATGCCCGCACCGGGATCACCGTGGTGATCGCGAAACCGGGGGTCTACGTGCCGGGCATCGACACCACCATCGGCGTCGGCAAGATCCGCGGCGTCGAAAGCCATGGCATGATGTGTTCCGAGCGCGAGATGGAGCTTTCGGACGAGCATGAGGGCATCATCGAGTTGCCCTCCGGCGAGGTGGGCGAGCGTTTCGTGGACTGGCTCGCGGCGCATGATCCGGCCCGGATCGATCCGGTGATCGAGATCGCGATCACCCCCAACCGCCCGGATGCCCTGGGAGTGCGGGGCATTGCGCGCGACCTGGCGGCGCGCGGCCTTGGCACGCTGAGATCAGCGCAGTCTGTTGATATCGAAGGGCAATTTCCCTGCCCCGTGCGCATTACCATCGACGAGGACACGCAGACCGGGGGCTGCCACGTATTTGCCGGACGGCTCATTCGCGGGGTGCGCAACGGCGCCTCGCCCCGCTGGCTTCAGGACCGGTTGCGCGCCATCGGGCTGCGGCCGATCTCGGCGCTGGTGGATATCACCAATTTCTTCACCTACGACCGGAACCGGCCGCTGCACGTGTTCGACGCCGACAAGGTGACGGGCGATCTGCGCGTGCATCGCACCACAGGCGGAGAGACCATGACCGGCCTCGACGAGAAGGACTACAGCTTCGGTCCCGGCCAGGTGGTGATTTCCGATGCTGCGGGGATCCAGAGCATCGGCGGCATCATGGGAGGGCTTGCCGCGGGCTGCACCGAGGAAACGGAGAACGTGCTGCTGGAGGCCGCCGTCTGGGACCACATCCAGATCGCCGCGACGGGCCGCGCGCTCAGGATCAACTCGGACGCGCGCTACCGCAACGAGCGCGGGATAGACCCCGAATTCAACATGCCGGCGCTTGATCTCGCGACGCAGATGATCCTCGACCTGTGCGGGGGGACGCCGTCGAACCGCGTGGTTGCCGGCAAGGTGCCCGATGTCGCCCGCTCCTACCGGCTCGACCCTGCGCGGGTGCAGTCGCTTGTCGGCATGGATATTCCGGAAAGCGAGCAACGCCAGACACTTACCGCCCTCGGCTTCAAGCTGGAAGGCAACACAGCGCATGTGCCAAGCTGGCGCCCGGACATTCAGGGCGAGGCCGATCTGGTGGAGGAGGTGGCGCGCATCGCGTCGCTGACCAAGCTAAGGGGGCGGCCCCTTGCCCGCCCCGAGGCGGGGGTGCCCAAGCCGATCCTCAGCGCGATGCAGAAACGCGAGCGGGTTGCGCGGCGGACCGGCGCGGTGCTTGGCTATAACGAATGCGTCACCTACAGCTTCATCGACCGCGCCGCGGCGCAGCTTTTCGGCGGCGGCGAGGACGCGACGATGCTTGCCAATCCGATCAGTTCCGAGATGAGCCACATGCGCCCGGATCTGCTGCCCGGTCTGTTGCAGGCGGCGGCGCGCAACCAGGCGCGCGGGATCATGGACCTCGCGCTGTTCGAGGTGGGCCACGCCTTCCAGGGCGGCGAGCCGGACGAACAACACCTTCAGATCGCTGGACTTCTTGTCGGGCGCACCGGGCCCAAGGACGTCCATGGCAGTGCCCGCGGGATCGACCTTTACGACGCCAAGGCCGATGCCGAGGCGATCCTGAACGCGATCGGGGCGCCGGCGAAGGTACAGATCCTGCGCGACGGGCCGGGTTGGTTCCATCCCGGGCGGCACGGGCGGATCTGCCTCGGTGCGAAGACGACGCTGGGTGTGTTCGGAGAGCTTCACCCCAGGATCCTGCAGGCGCTGGACGTCAAGGGACCGGCGGTCGCCTTCACCGTGTTCCCGGCGAACGTGCCGCTGCCGCGCAAATCCTCGGTGTCGCGCGGGGCGCTCGAAATCAGCGACCTGCAGGCCGTGGAACGGGATTTTGCCTTTGTTATCAACGCGGATGTCGAAGCCGCCACACTGGTCAACGCGGCCCTCGGGGCGGATAAATCGCTGATCACCGATGTGCGGGTGTTCGACGAGTTCAGCGGCGGCAGCTTGGGCGAGGGCAAGAAATCCCTGGCTATCGCGGTGCGGATGCAGCCGCGCGAAAGGACGCTGACCGAGGCCGAGATCGAGGCGATTTCGACCAAGGTCGTCGACAAGGTTCAGAAAGCGACCGGCGGCACGCTGCGCGGCTGAGACAAGGAGGACAGCATGTTGAACATCTATCTGTCGGGCGAGATCCACACCGACTGGCGAGAGCAGATTATCGAGGCATCCCAAGGGCTTGAGGTGTCGTTCAGCGCGCCGGTGACGGATCACGGCGCCAGCGACGATTGCGGTATCGCGATCTTGGGGGAAGAGCCGGACAAGTACTGGCATGACCACAAGGGCGCAATGGTCAACGCGATCCGCACGCGCAAGGGGCTGTCAGAGGCAGATATCGTGGTTGTCCGCTTTGGTGACCGCTACAAGCAGTGGAATGCGGCCTTCGATGCCGGGTATGCATCGGCGCTTGGCAAGTCGCTGATCATCCTGCAACCGCCCGAGCATGACCACGCCCTGAAAGAAGTCGATGCCGCGGCCCTCGCGGTCGCACGAGAGCCGCAGCAAGTGGTTGATATCATTCGATATGTGCTGAAGGGAACGCTGCCCGCCTAGCTGCGGACCACGTAGACTGAACATTCGGCATGGGTGACGACGTGGCTGGCATTGGTGCCCAGCAGGTAGTCCTGCACCTTGGGGTTGGCGGAATCCATCACGATCACGTCGACCTTGCGCTCTTTCGCCAGCTTGACGATCTGGCGATGCACCGCGCCCTTGCGCACGACGGTCTCGTAGTCGACGTCCTTGGGCGGGTGGGCCGCGACGAATTTCTTGAGCTCGTCCCCCCAGTAAGCATCTGAATCGTATATGTTCATGTTGCGCTCGAACTCGGGCGCGACGGTCATGATGATCAGCTTGGCGCCATGCCGGGCGGCCATCTCGGCGGCCTCGGTATAGGCGGTATAGTCCAGTTTGACGTGGCGCAGGTTGATCGGGCAGAGAATGATTTTCGGGTTACGGCACATTGGGGGCTTCCGCTACTGGTGTGAGCGCGTCCTTTAATCCGATTCGCTGCATCGCAGCATGCCGTATGCGACATTTTACAGGCACAGCCGACCTGTACACGCTGTACGTTGTGTACGCGCGCAATGTACGCAAATCGGCGCCGACGCGGGTCCGGGGCGCCCCGACCGGCGCGGCAACGTGGCGTTAACGTCTCGGGCCCAGGCTGACCCGATCCGCAAGATGAAATGAGACCGCCAATGTTCCACAATGTCAACAGCCGAGAACTGCGCAGCCGGTTCCGCGCCTATCTCGACCACGTCATGACGACCGGCGAGCGGGTACTGATCTACCGCCACGGGCGCGAGGTGGCCGCGCTGGTCTGCCGCGAGGATTTCGAGGCCCTCGAGGAGGTCACCAACCGCAACGCCGAGTTGATGGAGCGGCGCCACCGCGACAAGATGGAGCGGCTGGGGATCATGCAGGCGAAGATGCGGTAAGGCCGGGTGCGGCGGGCCGCCGCCGCGCGGCCCTCGACGGGGCGGGCGGTATTGGTCAAGGTGTGACCAGGCAATGCAGGAGGTGTGCACCGCAATGACCACATTGATCATCGTCGCGGTCGCGGTGCTGCTGATCTCGGCCACGGTCCTCATTCACTACGAGGTCCTGCGCAAGACCGGCCACCTTTTGCCGCGGCTTCCGATCCGGCCGCGGCAGCGCGTCCTGGTCGTCATCTCGGCCTGTTTCGGCGCGCATTTCATCGAGATCGCGCTTTATGCCTGCATGTTCGCGGTGCTGCAGGCAAGCGACGGCTTCGGACGGATCGAGGGCGCGTTCTCGGGGAGTGTGCTCGATTTCTTCTACTTCGCGACCACCAGCTACACGACGCTGGGGATCGGGGAAATCTATCCCGCGGGCCCGATACGGATCATCGCCGCCACCGCGTCGTTGAACGGCTTTCTGCTGATCACCTGGTCGGCATCCTTCACCTACCTGATGATGCAGCGCTACTGGCATCCCGAGCTGGACGGGTAGCGGTCACTCGGGAAATTGCGCGTTGCATTGCGCGATGCGCGCAGCGGCCGCCTCGCGCAACCCGGGCAGGATCTCGCGGTATCGTGCGGCCTTCCGGCGCTCTTCCGCGACGTCGATCGCCACCGGAGTGGTTTGCGTGCGGTAATGGGTCGAGGGGCAGGAATAGGGGATCACGGTATTGGTGTGCGGATATTGGCGGTAGCAGGTGTGACTGACGGTGTAAGGCACACTTTGACTATGAAGCGCGTAGCCACGGCTGATATTTCCTTGCGCCGTCGCCAGCGCGTTTTCGGTGCTGCGAAGCTGTTGGGTGGCGTCATTGATGCATTGCTGCTTCGGCGTGGCGCAGGCCGACAGGACGAGCGCCGCGGCGAGGGCAAGGCAGGAGGCGGGAATCTTCATGCGTCGGGTCGCCTGTGATTCTGTGGCACGCAGGCCAGCATAGCACGAATTTCAGCGGTCAATGCGCCTCGGCCCAGTTGGTGCCTTGGCCGGCATCGACCACGAGCGGCACGTCGAGATGCACGGCGGGGTGGGCGGCAGCCTGCATGATCTCGCGGGCGGCCTCAACTACGCGATCGACGGCATCCTCCTCGACCTCGAAGATCAGTTCGTCATGGACCTGCAGCAGCATCTTGCAGGGCAGGGCGTCGATAGCGGCGGGCATGCGGATCATCGCGCGGCGGATGATGTCGGCCGCGGTGCCTTGTATCGGCGCGTTGATCGCCGCACGGCGCGCGAAACCGGCGCGCGGGCCGCGGGCCGAGATTTCCGGCGTGTGGATCTTGCGGCCGAAAAGGGTCTGCACGAAGCCGTTCTCCTTGGCGAAGGACGTGGTGGCGTCCATGTAATCCTTGATGCCGGGGAAGCGTTCGAAATAGCGGTCGATGAAGCCCTGCGCGTCGGAGCGCGGGATTCGCAGGTTGCGCGCGAGGCCGAAGCCCGAGATGCCGTAGATCACCCCGAAATTGATCGCCTTGGCCTGGCGTCGGATTTCCGGCGTCATGTCGTCCATCGCGACGTTGAACATCTCTGACGCGGTCAGCGCGTGGATGTCCTGCCCCTCCTGAAAGGCCTGTTTCAGCGTGTCGATTTGCGCGATATGCGCGAGGATCCGAAGCTCGATCTGGGAATAGTCGAGCGATACGAGGCGGTTGCCCGGCTCGGCCACGAAGGCCTCGCGGATGCGGCGCCCTTCCTCTGTGCGGATGGGGATATTCTGCAGGTTGGGATCGGTCGAGGACAGCCGCCCGGTCGCCGCCCCGGTCTGGACGTAGGAGGTGTGCACGCGGCCGGTGTCGGGGTCGATATGATCCTGCAGCGCGTCGGTGTAGGTCGATTTCAGCTTGGAGAGTTGCCGCCAGTCCAGTACCCGCGCGGGCAGATCGTGGATCGTCGCCAGATTCTCGAGCACGTCGGCGCCGGTGGCGTAGGCGCCGGTCTTGCCCTTCTTGCCGCCCTCGTAGCCCATCTCGTCGAACAGGATCTCGCCGAGTTGCTTGGGCGAGCCGACGTTGAACTTGCGCCCGGCGAGATCGTGGATCTCGGATTCAAGTTCCGCCATCTTCTGCGCGAACTTGCCGGACATGGCCCCCAGCGTGTCACGGTCGACCTTGATGCCGTGACGTTCCATGCGGGCGAGCACCGGCGACAGCGGGCGTTCCAGCGTCTCGTAGACGGTGGTGACGCGGGCGCGGTGCAGTTCCGGCTTGAACACGTGCCACAGGCGCAGGGTGATATCGGCGTCCTCGGCGGCGTAGCGCACCGCCTCGTCGAGGGGGACGCGATCAAAGGTGATGGCCGACTTGCCGCTGCCAAGAAGCGTCTTGATCGGGATCGGCGTGTGCGACAGGTAGCGTTCCGACAGCGTGTCCATGCCGTGGCCGTGCAGCCCGGCATGCATCGCGTAGGACATCAGCATGGTGTCGTCGATGGGGGCGACGGCGATGTCGAGCGCGGCGAGGATCTTGGCGTCGTATTTCATGTTCTGGCCGATCTTCAGGATGCTGTCATCCTCAAGGATCGGCTTGAGTGCCGCGAGCGCCTCGTCGAGCGGCAATTGCCCTTCGACCAGCGCGTCCTCGTCGAAGAGATCGCCCGAATTTCGGCCGCGATGGCGCAACGGGATATAGGCCGCCGTGCCGGGGGTGGTGGCAAGGCAGATGCCCACGAGCGCCGCCTGCATTTCATTCAGCGAGGTGGTTTCGGTATCGACGGCGACGAAGCCCTGCGCGCGGATCATGTCGATCCAGGCCTCGAGGGTTTCCATGTCGGATATGCGGGTGTAGCCGGATGCGTCGATGGCGGGCCAGTCGGGGGTGGTCTCCTGCGTGGCGGGTTGTTCGGGTTCGGGGATCACCGGCGCGTCGGTTCCCAATGCCTCGGCGATGCGTTTCGACAGGGTCCGGAACTCCATATCCGCCAGGAAGCCCAGAAGCGTTTCGGGGTCGGGATCGCGCACCTCGAGATCGTCGAGGGTGAAGTCGAGCGGCGTGGCGCAGTCGAGCTGCACGAGGCGTTTCGACATCTCGATCTGCTCGCGCTTTTCCTCCAGCGTCTGGCGGCGTTTGGGCTGCTTGATCTCGGACGTGCGGTCCAGAAGATCCTCGAGCGTGCCGAACTCGTTGATGAGCAGCGCCGCGGTCTTGAGGCCGATGCCGGGCGCGCCGGGAATGTTGTCGACGCTGTCGCCGGCCAGCGCCTGCACATCGACCACCTGCGCGGGGTTCACGCCGAACTTCTCGCGCACGCCGTCCACGTCTATGCGGCGGTTCTTCATCGCATCGAGCATCTCGACCCCGTCGCCGACAAGCTGCATCAGGTCCTTGTCGGACGAGATGATCGTCACCCGGCCGCCCAGATCGCGCGCCTGGCAGGCGAGGGTCGCAATGATGTCGTCGGCCTCGTACCCCTCGATCTCCTGGCAGGCGATGTTGAAGGCGCGGGTGGCGTCGCGGGTCAGCGGGATCTGCGGGCGCAGGTCCTCTGGCATCTCGTCACGATTGGCCTTGTAATCCTCGTAGAGGTCGTTGCGGAAGGTGTGGCTGCCCTTGTCGAAGATCACCGCCACATGGGTGGGCGCGTCGTTGCCGTTGTTGCCCTCGACATAGCGTTGCAGCATGTTGCAGAAGCCCGCGACCGCGCCGATCGGCAGGCCGTCGGACTTGCGCGTCAGCGGCGGCAGCGCGTGATAGGCCCTGAAGATGAAGGCCGATCCGTCGATCAGATGCAGATGGCAGCCCTTGCCGAATCCGGTGCTCATGTCGTGCCCCCGCGTGCGAACCCGTTTGCGGTTTATTGTCACGAACCGCGGCGGTGTGCCAGCGGGTTTGCGCGGTCGGGAGTGGTGCGGCGCTGCGGGCGTGGGCGGTATGGCGGGCTGTGGATATAATATCACGCAATCAGATGGGATTGTTCGCGCAATTAAGTTTCTTTTAAGGTGGTGTGGACAGAATATTATGAATGTGCCACCGTGATTCCCATGGTGCCAGCCGGGCTCTTTCAGGGATCCCGGACGGTCCGAAGGGACCTTCGAGGCACTGCGTGTAACCTTGTTGCAGCACCGGTCGGCGCGTGTCGGCCCGCCTGCGGAGTAAATGGAGAAAACAGATGGCCGACGACGCGGATGACAGCCAGGACGGATCCGAAACCCAGTCGAGTGCCACCGAGGACCGGCCCCGCCGGGAGCCACGATCCCGGCACGAGGGATCGGATGACAGCCACCGGTGCCGGTTCGACGATTTCGCGATGATCTGATCCTGCCCCGTGAGGGTCAGGCGCAAGGATGCGGATCGGTCGCGGCGCGTTCCGCGGCGATCAGGCGGCGCAGTTGCCACGTCTCCACCGCGCCGAGGATCGCGGTGCGTCCCACCACCAGCGCCGGCGTGCCGAAGAACCCGAAGGCCCGCGCGATCCGCGCAGACCGGGTGAGGGTGTCCGCCACGGCACCGCCGCCCATGTCGCGCAGCAGCCGGTCCCAGTCGATCCCGGCATCGCCCGCAAGCTGGCGCAGATAGGCGTCGTTTGGCATGAAGGGCGTGCCCATCAGCCGGTCGTGAAACATCGCGTAGGCCCCTTGGCGCCGCGCCGCGATCGACGCTTCGGCAGCGCGCCGCGAAGCGGGCCCCAGGAGCGGCAGTTCGTGCCATGTGATGCGGACGGGCTCGGTCTCCGCGATCTCTTGCAGCATCGGCGAAACCACCCGGCAGTAGACGCAGCGCGCATCCGAGAAGTAGGCGATGGGCACCGTGTCAGCGCCAAGAGGCCCATCGAAGAGGTGTGCGCAGACCTCGTCCGGCGTGGCGGGCGCGGCGTCATCCAGTCCGATCAGCATGGGGTCGCCGCCCGACAGATTGCCGCCCGCGCGTTTCCGGAACCCCGGCAGGCCCGGCAGCGGCTCTGTCGTGAGATCGGGGGCGCGCAGCCGGCGCAGCATCGCCGGCCCGAATACCAGAACCGCCCCGCCAGCAAGGACCGCCAGCGCGGCGCGGCGGCGCATCACGGGACCCGCGTCAGACCTTGCCTTCGAAATCGCGGTGGATGATCTTGACGTCGCAATAGGGGCATTCGACGAAGCCCGTCTCCTCGGAGATCCGCAGCCAGACACGGGGGTGACCCAATGCCCCGCCATCGCAGGCGACGCGGTAGGTGTCGACGATTCGCGTTTCAGGGACCTCGGTGACCATGGGGCGTTTCCTTTCCGCGGGCATTCCACTAGATCCACATATGAGCAAACGCGGCGCAAGGGGCAAGAGCGGCATGGGGACTAATGCCATCGAGATCCGGGGACTGACCAAGACCTATGGCGGCAGCCGCGGCAAGCCGGAGAAACCGGCGTTGACGGATATCGATCTGGATATTCCCAAGGGATCGGTCTTCGGGCTGCTGGGGCCAAACGGGGCGGGCAAGTCGACGCTGATCAACATCCTCGCCGGGCTGGTGGTCAAGAGCGCCGGGCGGGTGACGATCTGGGGCTTCGACCAGGACATCAATCCGCGCCAGAGCCGCGCGTCGATCGGCGTGATGCCGCAGGAGCTGAACCTCGACCCGTTCTTCACCCCGCGCGGCGCGCTGGAGATGCAGGCGGGACTGTACGGCGTGCCGCGCAATCAGCGGCGCAGTGACGAGATCCTGCGGCTGGTCGGGCTGGAGGACAAGGCCGAGGCCTATTCGCGCACCCTGTCGGGGGGCATGCGGCGGCGGCTGCTGCTGGGCAAGGCGCTGGTGCATCACCCGCATATTCTGGTGCTGGACGAGCCGACGGCGGGCGTCGATATCGAGCTGCGCCAGATGTTGTGGGAGAATGTGCGCGCGCTGAACCGGCAGGGGATGACCATCGTGCTGACCACGCATTACCTGGAAGAGGCCGAGGCGATGTGCGACGAGATCGCGATCATCAATTTCGGCAAGGTGGTGGCGCGCGACACGACCGCCCATCTGCTGGAACGGCTGGACGTCAAGACGATGGTGATCGAGCCGGAGGGCGCGGTGCCGCGACTGCCCGAGGGGCAGGGGCTGAAGGTGAGCCGCGAGGGGGACCGGATCGAGGTGACCTATCACACCGCCGAGATGACCGCCGAGACGGTGCTGGCGGCGGTGCGCGCGGCGGGGATATCCATTCGCGACGTCCGGACCGAGCAGGCCGATCTGCAGGACGTGTTCCTCGAGTTGACGCGCAGCCGGTAGGTGCGGTCGGGAAGACCGGTCAGGCTGTAGCCCCGGCGCGGTACGCGGCGCGACGCGCTGCTTACTCATCGGGCATTAGCCTCACCCCGCCTCGGCCCGTTCGCCCCAACCCTGCGACTGCATCTCGCGCAGTCGGCTGGCGGTGCGTTCGAACTCGAAACTGCCCTCGCCCTCGACATAGAGGTATTCCGGTTCTGCCGCCGCGGTGCAGATCAGTTGCACGCCGGCCTCGTAGAGCGCGTCGATCAGGGTGACGAAGCGCTTGGCCTCGTTGAAGTTCCCGCGCCCGAGTTGCGGGATGTTCTCGAGGATCAGCACGCGCACCGCCTCGGCCAGCGCGAGGTAATCCGCCGGCCCCAGCGGCTGCGCGCAGAGATCGTAGAACGTGGCGCGCGCGACGCCGTTGTGAAAGGCGGGCAATTCCACGTCGCGCTTGTTGACGCGCAGCACGTGGCGCGCGCCCTCGCCGCCGGTCAGATCCTGCCAGATGCGCGCCACCTCGGCGCTGGTCTCTGGGGTGGTGGGGGTGAAATAGGTGCGCGCGCCGGCCAGCCTGTCCTGGCGGTAATCGGTCGGGCCGGCCATTTCCCGGACGACCATATGCTGTTTTATCAGCGCGATGAAGGGCAGGAAAAGCTGCCGGTTGAGACCGGACTTGTAGAGATCGTCGGGCACCCGGTTGGAGGTGGTGACGACCACCACGCCGGCGGAGAAGAGCACGTCGAACAGCCGGCCCACGATCATCGCATCGGTGATGTCGGTGATCTGCATCTCGTCGAAGGCCAGCAGCCGGACCGAACGCGCGACCTCATCGGCCACGGGCGCCAGCGCATCGGCCTCGTCGCGTGCGCGGGCGGCGTGCAGACCGGCATGGATTTCCTGCATGAAGGCGTGGAAATGCACCCGCCGGCAGGGCACGGTCAGCGTGTCGACGAACATGTCCATGATCATCGACTTGCCCCGTCCCACCCCGCCCCAGAGGTACAGCCCCTTCGGCGGCTCCGGCGCGCGGCGAAACCAGCCGCGCGGGGCTGGCGAGTCTAGGGCGGCGCGGATGCGTTCGAATTCCGGCAGCACGGCCTCTTGCGCGGCGTCGGGCGTCAGCCGGCCTTCGGCCACGAGACGCGCGTAAAGCTCTGGAAGCGTTTCCATGCCTTCCGGGATACCGCGACAGGGCGCGCCGGCTCAATAGCGTTGTGCGACCTTTTGCATCACCCCGACCAGATCGGCGCTGATCCCCGGTTCCGACAGGGCGTGCCCGGCGACGGGAATGATGCGCAGATCGCTTTTCGGCCACGCCTCGGCGATGCGGTGGGCGGTGATCGGCGGGCAGATCATGTCGTAGCGGCCCTGCACGATGGTGCCCGGCACGTCGCGCAGATCGCCCATCCGCGCGAGGATGTGCCCGTCATGGTCGAGAAAGCCGCGATGCGTGAAATAGTGGTTTTCCAGCCGCGCGAAGGCGCGGGCGTAATCGGCCGGGCTGTCGCCGCCGACGCCGGTGGACTGCACCGTCGCCAGCGCGTTTTCCCAGGCCGACCAGGCCTTGGCATGGGTGATCTCCTGCGCGAGATCGCCGGAAAAGAGGCGCTTGTGATAGGCGGCGATCATGTCGCCGCGTTCCTCTTCGGGGATGAGGGCGACGAACCGTTTCCATGTCTCGGGCCAGAAGGCGCCGGCGCCGCCGCCGTAGAACCAGTCAAGCTCTGCCTCGGTCATGGTGAAGACGCCGCGCAGGGCGAGATGCAGCGCGCGGTCGGGATGCGTCTGTCCGTAGATCAGTGCCAGCGTCGCGCCCCAGCTGCCGCCGAAGACGACCCAAGACGCGATGCCGAGGGTCTCGCGGATCTGCTCAATGTCGCGCACGAGATGCCATGTCGTGTTGGCCTCGACGCTGGCATGCGGGCGCGACCGGCCACAGCCGCGCTGGTCGAACAGGATGATGCGGTAGATATTCGGGTCGAAATAGCGCCGCATCGCCGGGCTGCAGCCGCCGCCCGGGCCGCCATGCAGCACCAGCACCGGCAGGCCGTCGGCGCGGCCCGACTGCTCGACATAGACCGAATGCCCGTCGCCCACGTCCAGCATCTGCCGGTCGAACGGCTCGATCGGGGGATAAAGATACTGCACCGCAGTTTTATGGCTCGCGACCTTGTTCATGGAGATCCTATATATACCGTGTAGCCAATTGAGCCATATGGAGACCGGAATGCAAGCCGCGCAAAGCACGATCGATCCCGCCGAGGTCGCGAAATTCGAGGCCATGGCGGCCGAGTGGTGGGATCCGGCGGGCAAGTTCAAGCCGCTGCACATGCTCAACCCGTGCCGGCTGGATTACATCAACGCGCAGATTGCCGCGGAATTCGACCGCGAGCTTGGGGTCCGCGCGCCGTTTGCGGGGCTGCGGATGCTGGATGTCGGCTGTGGCGGGGGATTGCTGGCCGAGCCGCTGGCGCGGCTGGGGGCCGACATGGTGGGCGTAGATGCCGCACCCGGCACGATCCCGGTGGCCGAGGTTCATGCTGCGCAATCGGGGTTGCGGATCGATTACCGCCACGCCACCGCCGAGGATCTGGCAGCAGGCGGCGAGGTCTTCGACGTGGTGCTCGCAATGGAGGTGGTCGAGCATGTCGCGGATCCCGCCGCGCTGCTGGCGGCGTGCCGGCAGCTTCTGGCGCCCGGGGGCTTGCTGATCTGTTCGACCGTCAACCGCACGCCGCAAAGCTTCGCCAAGGCGATCATCGGCGCGGAATACCTGATGGGCTGGCTGCCGAAGGGCACGCATGACTGGTCGAAATTCCTCAAGCCCGACGAGCTGCGCGCGCTGTTGACGACGGCGGGGGTGGAGGTCGTCGATCGCAAGGGCTTCGTCTTCAACCCGGTCAGCTGGCAGTGGCGGCTGTCGGCGCAGGATCTGAGCGTGAATTACGTGACGACGAGCGTGAAGCCGGGCGGGTAAGCGCGGGCGGCGATGCGGTTCACCGGACAGTCGGGCCAATTCCCCGGCGCGATACGCGGCCGCAGGCCGCAGCGCCATCGCATGTCCGCCACCCGGACAGGCGATTTGTCTAAGCTGGCAAATCGATTTGGGCTTTCGCAGGGGTGCTGAAATAAAGCGCGCTGAACCCCCATGGGATCGCCTGCCCGCGCACCTGCGCTGGCGCTGCTCATGCGCGTGCTACTCTTGGGGCTGAATCACCCCTCCAGCCGGAGGCGCAGTTCGCGCAGCACGGACAGGCTGGCGCGCACGCGGTCCTCGCCGCGGTCGCGGATCGGGTCCGCTATCATCGGCGTGATCGCCGCCATCGCCGCGTCGCGGGCCGTGCGACCGGCCGGGCTGATCGCGATCATGTTGCGGCGCGTATCGTCCCAGTCGGGGCGGATATGCACGTAACCGGCGGCCTCGAGCCGGCGCAGGGTGTTGGTGATCGCGCCGCGGGTCACGTGAAAGCTTTTGGCAAGCTGCGCGGTCCGGCGTTCGCCGGCCACCCGCGCGAGGTGGTTGAGAACCGGGAAATGCGATATCTCCATGCCGCGCGTCAGTACGCGGGCGTGGCGATTGCGGATCAATTGCTTGTTGGTGAGGATCTCGCTGAAAAGCGTCACCGCGACGGCATGCCCGGCCGGGTCGGCCATCACGGGCCGTCGAAGCGTCGGTCGTGGCGCAGCGCGGGGACGCGGCCGCGGGCGCGCGCGACCTCGGCGATGTCGAGATCGACGGTCACAATCCCGGGATCGGTGCCGCCATCGACCAGCACCTCGCCCCAGGGCGCCACGGCGAGGCTGTGCCCGTGGGTGCTGCGCGCCTTGCCACGGCTGGCCGCATGCGTGCCGGTCTGCGCGGGGGCGAGCACGAAACACCCCGTCTCGATCGCGCGGGCGCGCAGCAGGGTTTCCCAATGCGCCGCCCCGGTGACCGGCGAGAACGCGGCCGGCACGGTCAGGATATCCGCGCCCGCCTGCGCCAGCCGCCGGTAGAGCGCCGGGAAACGGACGTCGTAGCACACCGTCAGGCCCAGCTTGCCCCACGGCGTCTCGGCCAGCACCGCGCGGTCGCCGGGGCGAAAGCCGTCGGATTCGCGGAACGTCTCCTCTGGCGAGACATCGACGTCGAACATGTGGATCTTGTCGTAGCGCGCACGGATCTGGCCATCGGGGCCGATCAGGAAGGACCGGTTGGCGAAGCGCCCGTCTTCGTCGCGGGTCAGCAGCGCGAGCGAGCCGATCAGCAGCCAGACCCGGTGGCGTGCGGCCGCCGCCGCGAGATCGCGCAGCGTCGGGTCATCCTCCTCGAGATGCAGCACGGATTTCTGATGGGTGCGGCTGGTCGAGACGCAATTCGTGACCTCGGGGGTCAGGATCAACTCTGCCCCGTCGGACGCGGCGCGGTCGATCAGGTCGCGGACCATCTCCGCGTTGTCGTCGGGCCGGTCGCTGCTGGTAAGCTGGAGAAGGGCGGCGCGCATCGTCAGGCGCTCAGCATCGGGTCGAGCTTGCCGTCGCGGTCGAGCGCGTAAAGCTCGTCACAGCCGCCGACATGGGTGTCGCCGATGAAGATCTGCGGCACGGTATGGCCGCCATTCGCGCGCTGCATCATCTCCTGCTTGCGGCCGGGCTGCGTCATCACGTTGATTTCGCTGTAATTGACGCCCTTCTTGCTGAGAAGGCGCTTGGCCGCGTGGGAAAAACCGCAGAGCGGTGATGTGTAGATCTCGACGGGTTGCATGTCGGGGCTCCTGTTACCGTTTGGTACGAACCTAAGCCTCCTTGCCGACACGTGCCAGTGTCAGAATGCAGACCTCGCTTGCGCCGGCGGCATGGCAGGCCTCTGCCGCGACCGAAAGCGTGGCGCCGGTGGTCATCACGTCATCGACGATCAGGACGGGGCGCCCCTTGATGTGGCCCGCGCGGCGGGGATTGACGCGAATAGCCTCTGCCAGCGCGGCGTGGCGGGCGTCGCGGGTCAGGCCCTTGAGGCTGGGGGTCCGCCGGGGGCGGATCAGCAGGTCGGGGCAGCAATCCAGCCCGGTCTCGCGGCCGACGCCGTGGGCCAGCAGCGCGGCCTGGTTGAAGCGCCGCGACAGCAGGCGCAGCCAGTGCAGCGGCACCGGCGCGATCAGCGTGTCGGGCTGCAAGAGCGGCCGGGCGGCGCGCGCCATCCACGCGGATGCGGGGCGCGCCAGATCCTGCCGGTCGCCATGCTTGAGCGCGAGCACCAGCCGCCGGCCATTGTCGTGATAGCGCAGCGCGGCGCGGCCCCGCGACCATGGCCGCGCGATGGTCAGGCAGTCGTCGCAATACTCGGCCACCGAACTGCCCTGGCCGGGCAGCGGCGTGCCGCAGGCGTCGCAGACCAGCCCCGCGATGAACGGCGTGTCACGCCAGCAGGGGCCGCAGAGGCCGAAGTCGCTTTCGACGAGATCGCCGCAGGAGATGCAGCGCGGCGGGTAGACCAGCCGAACCGCCGTTTGAAATGCCGATGCGCGCATCCTATCATCCCGTTCATGAGCCAGTCCGACCTGACAGATCGCACCGCCCTCGCCCGTCACCGCGCGCGCCCCAACGCCGCGCCGGCGCTGTTCCTGCATGAGACCGTCGCGGACGAGATCGAGGATCGCCTGTCGGTGGTTAACAAATCCTTTACGTCGCCCGCCATCGTGACCGGGCATCCCGAGTTCTGGCAGGCGCGGTTTCCCGAGGCGACGATCGTCGGCGACGACGAGACGCTGGCGCTCGAGGCCGGCGCGCATGACCTTGTGATCCACGCGCTGTGCCTGCACTGGGCGGGCGACCCGGTGGGGCAGCTGATCCAGATGCGGCGCGCGCTGCGGCCCGACGGGCTGATGCTGGCGGGGCTGTTCGGCGGCGGCACCTTGCAGGAATTGCGCAGCGCGCTGGCGCAGGCCGAGGCGGACGTGACCGGCGGGCTGTCGCCCCGGGTGCTGCCGATGGGCGAGATCCGCGATCTGGGCGCGCTGTTGCAGCGCGCGGGCTACACGCTGCCGGTGGCCGACAGGCTGCCGCTGACGGTGGAATACGGCGACCCGCTGCGGCTGATGCGCGACCTGCGCGCGATGGGCGAGACCAACGCGATGACCGCGCGGTCGCGGCGCATGATGCGGCGCGCGGTGCTGGACCGCGCCTGCGAGATCTACGCGCGCGAATATCCCACGCCGTCGGGCAATGTGACCGCGACCTTCGAGATGGTGTTCCTGACCGGCTGGTCACCGGACGAAAGCCAGCCGCAGCCGCTGCGCCCCGGATCGGCCAACACGCGGCTCGCGGACGCGCTGGACACGCAGGAAAAGCCGCTAAGAGATTGACCTCTGCCGCGCGACCGTTATTTGACCATCTACCCGATTGACAGGATTGGACCCGATCATGCTGGACGCAACCCGGACCGCGACCCGACCCACGCACGCCCCGGCCGATCACCCCAAGGTGCCGCGCGGCAAGATCGGCGTGCTTCTGGCCAATCTCGGCACGCCCGACAATTACGATTACTGGTCGATGCGCCGGTACCTGAACGAGTTCCTGTCGGATCGTCGGGTGATCGATTATTCGCCGTGGCTGTGGCAGCCGCTGCTGCAACTCGTGATCCTGTCCAAGCGGCCCTTCACCAGCGGCGCCGCCTACAAGTCGATCTGGAACGAGGAGAAGGGCGAAAGCCCGCTGATGACCATCACCCGCGACCAGACCGACAAGATGCGCGCCGAGCTTCAGGCGCGGCACGGCGACCGGGTGATGGTGGATTTCTGCATGCGCTACGGCAATCCCTCGACCATGTCTAAGGTCCGCGAACTGACCGAGGCCGGCTGCACCCGGATCCTGTTCTTTCCGCTTTATCCGCATTACGCGGGGGCCACGTCAGGGACCGCGGTCGACCAGTTCTTTCGCGCGCTGATGCAGGAGACATGGCAGCCGATCGCGCGGGTGGTCGAGCCCTATTTCGAGAACGACCAGTATATCGACGCGCTGGCGAAATCGGTCGAGCGCGCCTATGCCGAGGCAGCGACGCGGCCCGAAAAGCTGGTCGTGTCCTACCACGGCATGCCGCAGCGCTACCTGCGGCAGGGCGATCCGTATCACTGCCAGTGCCAGAAGACGACGCGCCTGCTGAAGGAACGGCTGGGCTGGGAGGACAGCGAGATCACCACGACCTTCCAGTCGGTCTTTGGTCCGGAGGAATGGCTGAAGCCCTACACCGTCGAAGAGGTCGCGCGGCTGGCCCGCGAGGACGGCGTCAAGCGGATCGCGGTGATGGCGCCGGCGTTCTCCGCCGATTGCATCGAGACGCTGGAAGAGATCAACGAGGAGATCCGCGAAAGCTTCGAGGAGGCGGGCGGCGAGGAGTTCACCTATATCCCGTGCCTCAACGACGACGACGCGCATATCAAGGCGCTGGCGTCGGTCGTGGACAGCAATCTGCAAGGGTGGGTCGGGTAGCGTGAAACCCCGAATGGTCCCCAATGAGGAAAGGCAGCGAAGTTCGCTGCCTTTTTTATTTGGCCGGGATCAGGGTTTGGCGGCCTTAGGCCGCTTGCGCACGACACGTCCTCAAATCAGCAACACTTGCGTGCCGACCTCGGTCAGGGCGAACAATTCCTGAATATGCCGATTATAGAGGCCGACACAGCCGCTGGACGAGCGGCGCCCGATTTTCCTCGTGTCATGCGTGCCGTGGATGCGATAATAGGTCCAGCTGAGGTAGAGCGCATGTGTGCCCAATGGGTTATCCGGGCCGGCAGGCACGAATTCGGGCAGGCTGGGGTCGCGCTCGCGCATCGAGGGGGTGGGGCGCCAGCTTGGGCCCTCGACCTTGCGGACGACCTTTGTCCGCCCGCGGCGCGTCAGATCCTCGGTCATCGGTACCGAGGACGGGTAGAGCTTGTAGATCGATTCGTCCTCGCTCCAGAAATGGACGGCACGGGAATCGATGTCTACGAGGACCGCGCCGTTCCGCAGGTTCGAGAAATAGGGCTGCCAGTCGAGCATCCGGAAGGCCGAGATGTTGCGGCGCACCCCCGTGCCGATGTCCGCCTCGGTCTCGATCGTGCCCAGCGTGTCCTGCGCGAAGGCAGGCGCGCCCAGCATCGCGGCGCCGCTGGCGAGGAAGGCCCGGCGCTGCCACCTGTTTCCGGTGTTGGAAGTCATTTCGAATGTCTCCGGCATTTTCATCATCTGTTGTGCATTAATATATGGCCGAAAGGCCGCAGTCGCAAATCAAACTCCTGTCATGACGGGCGAACTTGTGCCGGTGCGTTTGAACTGCCGTGCCGTTCGGACTAAAGCGGTGTGAATCTGCATCAAGGATGGGTCTGGAACATGCGTCTTTTGAGTCTCTGTCTGGCGGCGCTGCTGGCGCTTGCCGCCTGTGCCGCGCCGCTGCCGCCGCAGCTCGGGGCGGATGGGCGGCCAGTGCCGCAGCTATACCGCATTTCCGACGCCGAGACGCAGCAGATCCGGTTCCGGATGCTCGACGCGGTCAATTCGCTGCGCGACGCCCGTGGCGCCCCGCCGCTCGTGCTCGACGAACGGCTGACAGCCGCGGCGGCCACCCATTCGCGCGACATGGCGGTGCAGGCCCGGCCGTGGCATTTCGGATCCGACGGATCCTCTCCGCTCGAGCGCGTTCGCCGCGTCGGCTACGAGGGTGACCTGATCGGCGAGGCGATCTCCGAAACCTATGAAAGCGAGCTTGAAACCCTGGCCGCCTGGATGGAGGATGAGGGCACGCGCCGCGTGATCCTCAGCCCCGAGGCGACGCGCATGGGATTTGCCTGGAAGCAGGAGCGAAGCGGCAAGATCTGGTGGACGATGGTACTGGGCAGCGATGCCGAGGGCCGGTCGGTCACGCCCGGAGCGTGATCGGCGTGCCGTTGCGCACCATCGCGTAGATCGCCTCTATCTCGGGGTTGGTGACGGCAATGCAGCCCGCGGTCCAGTCGGTGCGTGACACGGCATAGTCGTTGGGTTCGCCGTGGATGAAGATGTCGCCGCCCGGTGACTGCCCCATCGCGCGGGCGTAGGCGATGTCGCGTTCGTCGGGATAGGAGATGCCGATCGACAGGTGATAGGCGCTGTTGGGGTTGCGCCGGTCGATCAGGTAATGCCCTTCGGGCGTGCGGCCGTCGCCCTCGAACAGCTTGTGCCCGGCGGGGGCGAAACCCAGATGCACCTTGTAGCGTTTCAGCACCTTGCGGTGGTGCAGAAGGAACATGTCGCGGTTGCCCTTGTCGACGAGGACGCGCGTCACCTCGGGGCCGTCATAGCTTCGGAACCTGCTGTCGCCGGCACATCCCGCCAGGATCGCCGCACCACCCATAAGTGCGCCGCGTCGTGTCATCGTCATGGCCTGCCACCGTTTCACTGCCCGGTTGTTATGGCAGGACAATACACCGATTTGGTTGCGATCGGGTAACGATTTTTCGGGGGTCACGCGCTTTTGAGCGTAAATTGCGCGATCAGCTCGACATGCGCGGACCAGCGGAACTGGTCGACGACCTCAATCGCGCCGATCTCGTAGCCATGCGCCGCAAGCTGCGCCGCGTCGCGGGCGAAGGTGACGGGATTGCACGAGATATAGGCGATGCGCGGCACCTTCGCGGCGGCGAGCTGCCCGATCTGCGCCTCGGCGCCGGCGCGGGGCGGGTCGAGAAGGGCGGCATCGAAGCGCGCCAGATCGTCGGGCAGAAGCGGGCGGCGGTAGAGATCGCGCGCCTCGGTGGTCACCGGTTTGAGCCCCTGCGCGTGCCGCCAGCCGGCATCGAGGGCGCGCAGCATCTCGCCGTCACCCTCGACCGCGTGGAGATGCGCATGACGCGCCAGCGGCAGAGTGAAGGTGCCGCAGCCCGCGAAGAGATCGACGATGCGCGCGGCACCCGAAAGGATGCTTGCGGCGGCAGTCAGAAGCGCGGCCTCGCCGTGATCTGTGGCCTGCAGGAAGCTGCCCGGCGGCGGCACGACCCGGGCGGGGCCGAAGACCTGTTCGGGGGCGCGCCGGGTGGCGATCACCTCGCCGCCCCAGGCCAGCCGGGCGATGTCGTGGCGCTGCGCGAGATCGGCGAGTGTGACGCGCAGCGGGCCGTCGGCGGGCTTGCCGCCGGTCGCCGCCACGTCGAGCCCGCCCTTCGAGCGCGTCAGCGTGACCGCCAGTGCCGCCTTGCGGCTGGTCCCGGCGCGCGCCAGGTCGCAGGCCAGCGGCAGCCCCGCCATCAGGTCGGGATGCAGAAGCCGGCAATCGGGGATCTCGGTGATGGTGTCGCTGGCGCGGCCGTGAAAGCCGGCCATCGCGCCAGCCTTGGTGCGGCGCGCGGCGATCGTGGCGCGCCGGCGCGAGCGCGGCGGCGAGGTGTGCACCGCGGTGATGCGCGCCGGCAGGTCATGCGCGGCGAGCGCGGTCTCGACCACCGCGGCCTTCCAGCGCGCGACAAAGGCGTCCGAGGCGTGCTGAAGCTGGCAGCCGCCGCAAGATTTGAAATGTCGGCAGGGCGGTGTGACGCGCTCGGGCGAGGGATCAACGATGCGGATATCGCGCAGGGTCTGGCCGTGAAGGGTGCCGGTCACGACCTCGCCGGGCAGGGTGCGCGGGGCAAAGACCGGCCCGTCGGCGATGCCGTCGCCGTGATGGCCCAGCCGGGTGATCCGATGCCCGGTCACAGCAGGTCCTCACGGGTCAGCGTGAATCCCGAGGCGATCCAGCGCGATTCCAGCTCGCGCAGCCGCTGGCCGAGGGCCGGTCCGGCATGGTCCGGCTTGAGATCGGCGGCCTTGACCGGAAACTGCGCCTTTGCCCCGCGCGCGACCTGCATCAGCGCATCATAATCGAGCGGCTCGCCCGACCGTGCGGCGCGAACGAGCAGCGCGTCGCGGCCCTCTTGGGACCCGAGGCGGTAACCCAGTTCCGCCGCGCGCATGTCACTGCCAGCGGCCTCTTGCAGACGCGCGAGCGCCTTGGTCTCTGCCCGCGACAGGCGCAGCCGCGTCGCCGCGTCCGCGCCGCCAAGGGCTGCGAGGCGACGTGTCGCGTCGGGCTCGGTGTGTGACCGAGCCTCGAGATGCACCAGCGGCCCCAGCGCCTGCGCGTCGGCGCCTGGAAGGATCCGGGCCAGCACGCCCGCCGCCTGCATCGCCGCCATTGCGGGCGCGGGGTCGGGGGCCGACAGCAGCTTGCGCATCTCGGCGCCGATGCGTTCGCGCGACAGACCGTCCAGACCGTTCAGGTTGGCCGCGCAGGCCGCCAGTGCGTCCGGGTCGAGCCCGGACTCAGCGTCGCCATATTGAGCGTGAAACCGGAAGAAGCGCAGGATGCGCAGGTAATCCTCGCGGATCCGCGTGCCGGCATCGCCGATGAACCGGACGCGGCGGGCGCGCAGGTCGTCGATGCCGCCCAGCGGGTCGATGACCGTGCCGTCGGGGTCCGCGTAAAGCGCGTTCATGGTGAAGTCACGCCGCCGCGCGTCCGCTTCCAGATCGGAGCCGAAGGCCACCTCGGCATGGCGCCCGAAGGTGTCGACATCCTCGCGGAAGGTCGTGACCTCGTGCGGCTTGCCGTCCGAGACGACGGTGACCGTGCCGTGATCGATGCCGGTGGGCACGGGCTTCAGGCCCGCGTCATCCGCCAGCCGCATCACCGCGTCGGGGGGCGCGTCGGTCGCCATGTCGATATCGCTGACCGGCCGGCCCATCAGCGCGTTGCGCACGCAGCCGCCGACGAAGACCGCGCGGTAACCCGCGCCTGTCAGCGCGGCACAGACCGCCTGCGTCGCCGGTGCTGCGATCCAGTCGCCCGAAAGCCTCATCCCGGGGCCGCCATGTCGGCCATGACGCGCAGGATGCGCGCGGTCGCCCCCCAGATGTAGTAGGGTCCGTAGGGCACGGTGTAATAGCACCGCCAGTCGCCGCGCCAGCGGCGGCGTTCGACCCGGAAGCGGGCGGGATCGAGCAGATGCGCCAGCGGGACCTCGAACACCTCCTCGACCTCGCCGGCCTCGGGGACCGGCGTGAAGGGCGTGGCGATGCGCGCCAGCACCGGGGTCATGTCGAAGCCGGTGACCGTCTCGTGCCCGGGCAGAAAGCCGAGGATCTCGACCGATGCGGGGTCGAGGCCGATCTCCTCGCGCGCCTCGCGCAGGGCGGTGGCGGTGATGTCGGCGTCGCCTTGGTCCTGTTTGCCGCCGGGAAAGGCGATCTGACCGGGGTGATGCGTGAGCCCCGAGGCGCGCTTGGTCAGGATGACATGCGGCACGCCGCCGGTGCGGATGACCGGCACCAGCACGCCGGCGGCGCGCAACCGCCGGCCGGGCGCCAGCTTGACCTGCGGATTGAGGTCGTAATCCGACGAGCCGGCGCGCGCCGTGCCCAGCGCCGTCAGGACCTTGTCGAGCGGGTCATGCACTGTCGTCCGGCCCTTTCGGCGCGTCGAACCCGAGCGTCTCGGGGTCGAGCCGGTAATGCGCCCCGCAGAACTGGCAATCGGCGGTCACGATCCCTTCGTCGGTGGTCATCGTCCCGATATCGCGGGCCGAGTAGATCGACAGGCTGTTGCGCACGCGGTCTTCGGAACAGGTGCAGCCGAAGCGCACCGACTGCAACTCGTAGACGCGCGGCTGTTCCTCGTGAAACAGCCGCACCAGCAGGTCGGTGGGCGCCACCGAGGGGCCGATCAACTCAAAGTCCTCGACCGTGTCCAGCAGGTGATTGGCGCGGTTCCAGTTCTCGGCATCGTCGCCCTCGACGATGTCGGCGGCCTTGAGCAGCCCGCCCTCGCCCGAGCCGCCCCCCGTGACGGCGGGCGACGCCTTGGGCAATTGCTGCAGCATCACGCCGCCGGCGCGCCAGTGGTCCGCGCCCCCCGGTTCCCGCGACTGCCCGAAACTGAGCGCGAATCGCGTGGGCAACTGTTCGGACTGGGCGAAATACGCCTCGGCGCAGTCGCGCAGCGCGCTGCCGGAGATGGGGGTGATCCCCTGGTAGGGGGTCGAGCCCTTGCCCTGGTCGATCAGCACGGCGAAATACCCCTCGCCCAGCTGCGCGAAGCCGGGCCCCTCGCCCAGCCTGTCGCGGTCGAAGCTGGCATAGGCGCGCATGCGCGCGGGCTCGCCCTCGGCGGAGGGGGCGAAGTAATCGGTGGCGATCATGCGCACCGCGCCCTTGGTCTGCACCTGCAGCGACAGCTTCCAGCGCAGCTTGATCGTCTGGCCGATCAGCGCGGTCAGAAGCGCCATTTCCGCGACCAGCGCCTCGACCTGGGCCGGGTAGTCGTGCTGCGCGAGGATGCCGTCGAGCACCCCGTCGAGACGCGCAACGCGTCCCCGGATGTCGGCCTGATCCAGCTGGAACGGCAGGATCGTGTCATCCCAGGCGATTTTCTGTCCAAGGGTCATGGGGTTTCCTTCCACGCGCGTGTTCGGCATATCGGCTCTATCTAGGCGCAACAAGTCGGGGCACCAAGAGGGCGCGGCATGAACAGACGATTCGGGGAAAGTCCGCGCCGCGACGTGGCCTACCGGCTGCGGCCCGGGGCCTACGCCATCCTGCGCCTGGGGCGCAAGCTGCTGGTGACGCACCAGTCGGCGCCGGTGCCGGAACTGCAACTGCCGGGCGGCGGGATCGACCCGGGCGAACAGCCGCTGCAGGCGCTGCACCGCGAGGTGTTCGAGGAGACCGGGTGGCTGATCGCGCGGCCGCGGCGGCTGGGGGCGTTCCGGCGGTTCACCTACATGCCGGAATACGGGTTCTGGGCGGAAAAGCTGTGCGTGATCTACCGCGCCGAGCCGGTGCGCGCGCTGGGCGCCCCCACCGAGCCGGGGCATCGCGCCGTCTGGATCACCCCGCACGCGGCGACGCGGGATCTGGGCAATGCCGGCGACCGGCATTTCGTCAGCCGGGCCTACCGGCTGGCTTGAATTCCAGCAGCACCGCCGAGATGTCGTCGGTGAAATCGGCGTCATCGGCGAAGGCCGACAGCTTCCACAGCAGCGATTCGAGGAAGGCGGGCCCGTGCGTCTGGCGCAGCCCCTGCATGATGCGGGCAAGGCCGTCATCATCCAGAAGCTCGCCGGCCGGGGTCATGCATTCGGTCACCCCGTCGGAATGCAGCAGCAGCCGGTCGCCGGGGGCCAGCCGGATCTCGACCTCGTCGAAGGTCGCGTCGTCGATCAGACCGACGGGCAACCCGCCCTCGCCGACGAATTCCACCCGTCCATCGGCGCGCTGCACCGCGGGGTGCGGGTGGCCGGCCTGCGCCAGCGTCACCCGCCCGGTGGTCAGGTCGACATTGGCCAGCACGATGGTGAAGTAAAGCTCGGTCTCCATCTCCGACATGAAGATCCGGTTCAGAAGTGCCACGGCCTCGGCCGGCGGGCGCGCGGTGACGCGGCCGTCCGGGGTCTTTTGCAGGGCGAGGTTCTGTTCGGGGACCGAGGCCGACAGGCACCCTGCCAGCCGCGCGGTCATCAGCGCCGAGCTGATGCCGTGGCCCGACACGTCGATACCGTAAAGCCCGATCCGTCCGTCCGAGATGGGAAACATACCCACGAGGTCGCCGCCCACATGCCCCGCCGATTGCAGCATCAGCGACACCTCGGCCGGCCCGAGATCGCGGTAGCGTTCGCTGACCAGCGATTGCTGCAGGCGCTTGGCCTCGACGAGGTCGCTATCGAGCGAATCGTAGAGCGTCTGCAACTCGTCCAGCGTGGAGGTGATCAGGCGGTTCTTCTCGGTCAGTTCGCGTTCCATCCGCAGGATGCGCGCGCCCGCCGCGATCCGTGCGCGCAATTCGGCGGCATTGACCGGCTTGGTCAGGAAATCGTCTGCCCCGGCATCGAGGCCGAGCGCGACCTCGGTCTTGTCGCTTTTCGAGGTCAGCAGGATGAAATACCCGTAGGTCTCGCGCGGCATGTCCCTGAAGGCGCGGCAGAATTCCAGCCCGCTGAGGCCCGGCATCATCCAGTCGCTCATCACGAGGTCGGGGGCGTAGGCGGCGCAGATCGCGAGCGCGTCATCGCCCGAGGCGGCCTCGCGCACGTCGAAGCCCCAGCGTTGCAGCGAGGCCGTCAGGATGCGCCGCTGCAGACGACTGTCATCGACGACGAGCACGCGACGGATCACGTCATCGCCGGTGGTCTTGTCCTGATCCGTGGTCGAGTGCGCGGGCACATCGGCATCCCTGGCAGCTTGACGGTGTCGATACCCCGGCGCGCCTTAACACCGCGTGAATGCTAAAATTGACGGCGGTTCGCCGCCCGCGTTTAAGGATTTCCAAAGATTTCGTGCGCAGGGTCGGCCCCAATGAGGAGGCCGGAATGATCGACTGGGACCATGTTCGAGAGCTGCGCGACGAGATCGGGACCGACGCGTTCGAGGAGGTCGTGGAGATGTTCCTCGACGAGGTCGAGACCGAGATTGGGAAGCTGCGCGCGCCGCCCGCGGATCTCGACCTCGAGGCGCAGTTGCACTTCATCAAGGGCAGTGCACTGAACCTCGGGTTCTCCGAATTCTCGGAATTGTGCCAGAGCGGCGAGGCACAGGCAGCCCGCGGGGGCGGTGAAGCCGTGAAGCTGCGCGAAATCCTTGCGAGTTTCGACCGGTCGAAAGCGGTATTTCTGGCGGGCCTTGGGGCGGAGGTGTCGACGGGTTAGGTGACAGCGCCGGGGGGGGGGCCGATGCGCTAGGCTCTGGACCCATTGATTTCAGATGGGCAGCGTGATTCACGGCACCGAAAACGGAGCGGTGACATGTCTGATCTCTTCTGGCTGAGCGATGCGCAGATGGCGCGTCTGGAGCCCTGTTTCCCAAAGTCCCACGGCAAGCCAAGGGTCGATGACCGCAGAGTGCTGAGCGGCATTATCTTCATCAACCGCAATGGCTTACGTTGGCGCGATGCGCCTGCGGCATACGGTCCGCACAAGACGCTCTACAATCGATGGAAGCGATGGAGTGACAAGGGCGTCTTCGCCCGGATCATGGCCGGCCTGGCCGCAGAGCACCGCGAAAAGAAGACCGTCATGATCGACGCGACCTATCTCGAGGCACACCGCACCGCGACCAGCATGGGCGTGAAAACGGGGGGCGCGGGCGCCTGATCGGGCGCACCAAAGGCGGCATGAACACCAGGCTGCATGCCATTTGCGACAGCCAGGGACGGCCGATCAGCCTTTTCGTTACCGCCGGACATGTCAGCGACTACATCGGCGCGCGGGCGTTGCTGAGCAGCCTGCCGGATGTCGACTGGTTGCTCGGGGGCCGCGGCTATGACGCCGACTGGTTCAGAGAAGCGTTGGAAGACAAAGGGATACGCGCCTGCATCCCGGGCCGCAAGCAGCGCAAGACAACTGTGAAATACGACAAGCGTCGCTACAAACGCCGCAACCGTATCGAGATCATGTTCGGCAGGCTCAAGGACTGGCGGCGTGTCGCAACTCGGTATGACAGGTGCCCCAAGGTCTTCCTCTCGGCGATCACGCTCGCCGCGACTGTCATCTATTGGTTATGAGTCCAGACCCTAAAGCGCGATCTGACGTTTGCCACGCCATGAGCCCAAATTTGCAAGATCAAAGCGAACTACCGGAAAGCCGCCGCTCTACCTTCTTCAGTCGGCTTGACTTCCGTGCATGTGTATTGATGAAATCTTGCGCCCGTTCTGCGATCCGTCTTGAAGTTGCGGTTGACTGGAGAGTGAATTCCTCTGTCGCCAGTGAGAGCAAATGATCTTCGTAGGCTGGGCCGTCCTTGTCGTTCAGGCTGTCAATATCTTGCAACACCGCTTCAATATCGGCTGTGACCCGACTTTCTAGGGTCTGGACCCATTGATTTCAGGCGCGCTGCGTGATTCACGGCACCGAAAACGGAGCGGTGACATGTCTGATCTCTTCTGGCTGAGCGATGCGCAGATGGCGCGTCTGGAGCCCTGTTTCCCAAAGTCCCACGGCAAGCCAAGGGTCGATGACCGCAGAGTGCTGAGCGGCATTATCTTCATCAACCGCAATGGCTTACGTTGGCGCGATGCGCCTGCGGCATACGGTCCGCACAAGACGCTCTACAATCGATGGAAGCGATGGAGTGACAAGGGCGTCTTCGCCCGGATCATGGCCGGCCTGGCCGCCGAACACCGCGAAAAGAAGACCGTCATGATCGACGCGACCTATCTCGAGGCACACCGCACCGCGACCAGCATGGGCGTGAAAACGGGGGGCGCGGGCGC
>NZ_JBAPKY010000010.1:0-106817 GCF_037083785.1 Roseovarius sp. D22-M7 | reverse complement strand
CGCGTCAAACGCCACATCATCGACATACCACGGCGCCTCCAGCCCAAGCGCCATCGTGAAAAGGCTCGTCTCCGGCTCCATTCCGCCCTCCATCGCTCAGAACGGCCGAAGGCTACTCAAAGACTACGTGCAGGCCAACATCGCCCGGCGCGTCCGTCGCTGCGATGGGTGAGGTCTACGCGCCGGCCGCGCCTACCGGACGCACAAAATGTAGCGCCCGCTCAAGCCTCGGTGAGCCCGCCAACCCACACAGATCGAGAAGGGACCTGAAATAAGGACGGAGTTCGCCGGGCGGCCGGACGCGTCGAAAATGTCGAAATGCTTCTGGAACGACCCGTTCTCAAAGCGCAGGATTTGTGCTGTTGCATTCTCAACGGTTGGTATACTGGAAAAGAACAAACCGCCTCGCGATCCCCATCCCACGGGCACAAACCCGTATCGACTTGGCAATGTCCGCTGAAGGAGCAGATTACCCGTTGAAACCTCAAAGATGTACAAGCTGCCATCACTAACAGCAGCATAGCTTTGTCCATCCGACGAGAAGCCAATATCCGCGAAACCATAAAAAGGTGTGTAGGCGGCGCCCGGTAAGACCAAGGGACGAATATATGCGCCGGTCTGGCCATTGAAGAGATGCATTTGCCCACCGACGGACGGCATGATGGCAAGGATTGTCCCATCTGGCGCGTAGTTTGGTGTATGATTCGACGGATGCACGAGGACCGCAGGCCCGTCGGGCAAGGTAAGGTCGGCCACTCGATTTCCGTCGCGGGTGTCGAGCAGAAAAACGGGTCCGGGCTTCAAGCCGGGCTGGTACGCGGCAACAGCCATACGCTGGCCTGTCGGATCAACGACCGCGCCCGCTGGAAAATCCAGCGCGGTGCGCAATGTTCTGGCTGCCACCGCACGAAACAACATCAGATGCGCGTCTTCGAACATCTCAAAATCGCTCTGGGTCGGGTCACCCGGCAGCCCTTTGAGAGCCGCGACAATTGCACCGGCCCTGCCTCCTGTGCCAAGTGCCGCATCGGCCGCAAAGGCGAATTGACGCGACATCAGAATGGGGTCCGGTGTTGCACTGTCTGACGCAGTTGATGCGGCGGTTGTCTCAAGAATGTATCCTTGTGGCACCAGGGAGCGCGCCAAATCGGTCAGTTCTTGCGCGTTGTTCATTGCCTGACCCACATACGTCACCGGTGTTCCCCAGATCGAACTGCCCAGAATCTTGCCTTCCGGCGAGAACACGTGATGGTCAAATCCGCCGTAATCCGAGGGCTGCGGGTCAAGTTCCTGGCCATTCAAGGTGAAGACGCGAAGGGTCGCTGCCGCAGTGGTTCCCATTTCCTGGAGGTTGTAGACTGCATAGGCGGTTCCGCCGCGTACAAACCTTCCGGTGCGGGATGGCGGGAGAGAGGCAAGCGGGTTTCCTTCAGTGTCAAAGAGCTCTGTTGACGCGTGATTGTCGATCGCAAGAACCTTACCGTCTGGCGAGATGTGCAACCGGTAGGAAGCGGCGGATAGACCAGTATTCATAACCCGAACCGTTCCATTCTCTATCACGATCAGTTCAGCTTCGTTTTGTTGATCACCCCTCACGCCATAAATTTCTTCATTTGGACCCCACGCCATCGGCATCACCATCGTACCGTCGCTGGCAGGCGGAAATGTAAATTGATTAACCAACTCCCCAGATGTGGTGTCCCAAAAGAAAAGACCTAGCGGGCCGCCGGCGGCAAAACGTGTGCTATCGGGCGAAAAACCGACGGGGAAAATGAGCGTGGTCATTCCAAAATCCGGCCCCGGTGCCTCCAGCAACGCGTGGCGCTGGCCGTCGCGTGCGTCAAGCAGGATCACCGCATTCCGCGACATCATCATGATTGAAGCAAAACGCCCATCCGGCGAGAAACCGATCGAATGCGATTGACGCTGCATCATTTCAGAGTCGATCTCTGGTGCTGGGATCGCTTGGCCCAGGAGCGTGTCGGTCGATAGATCAACAAGGCTGGCTGGTGCATGGCTGGCAAGATCGCCCGTGAAGCCTTCAGCACTTGCCAACAGCATTCGCGTTCCGCTGGGATCGACGGCAGCGGTGTAGGGCCTGTTGTCATCCACAACAATTGATCTTGAATGCACTGCACGCCATGTCGCCTCGATCAACTCTGCGCCTGCCAGTGATGAATCATCCGGGATTGCTTGCAGTGCCGTTGCAATCGCGCCGATCCGGTCCCCCCTCGCCAGACGATCTATCGCGTTTTGCGCTGCGTCCCGAGACTGAGCCGCGCCTGTCTGGGGAAAGGCTACCAGAGCCGAGAGACAAAAGGTGCTCATTGCGATCATGAATGATTGGAATGCATTCCGCGCAGAAGCTGGTCGAAATACCGAAAATTTGATTAAAGAAAATGGCATAATCAATCTTCCTGCATGTTCTTATATCATTTTAGAGGTTGCACTTTTTCGCGGTCAACGACCCGCAGCGTTGATAAGCCCTCACTATCCGGTGCATCGATCCGGCTGTTCCGAATAAACTTGGCCAAGTCCAATCAATTCCTCGGGGTTTACTGGGTCGCCCTCGGTATCGCTCATGGCCTATCAAAGCCCATGTGTCGGCCCCTGTCGCTCTCCCGAGCGTTGTGGACCTCCTGATCCTTATCTTGGTCGTGTTCGTCGCCCATCTCCAGCTTCTCATACGGCTTGTTCAGCTGTCCACCTAACCTTCTTGGCTGACGAGTGCCCCCATCTTTCTCAAGAGGGACCTCGTTGAGGGTGATGCTGCCGTCCAGGGCATCCTCTGGCAAGGATTTTCGAATGAAAGCAGCTTTTGCACGCGCGTCGGATCGCACGATGGCCGTGGTGGGAGCGTCCCTCGCATACCTTGACACGACGGCAGCCCATGGAGTGTAGGCTGCGGACACACTGGTCCAGCCATGTTCCTGCCAGTCGCGACTGAACCAAATGACGATCCAAACCACCAGTCGCAGAAATTAAAACAATAGCTTAGAGGGTGGAGAAGGTTGTCTTTCAGGCCCACCCCCTCCGCCACTTGCCCCTGCGAAAGCGTTCTCCCTATCCGGCTGCGGCCGGATTTTCTCGTTCTTTCGGAGGGTTATACGGATCAGGCTGAGCACTGGCTCCGGTGCCAAGAGGCCCGAAAGCGCTCTCTCAGAGCCGATTTTCTCTGGACCTCGTGACTGGGCCGATTTGGTGAACATCTTGCAACTGCATGAAATAGATTTCTTTTTCCGAGGTTGCAGTTGAACACTTCGATACCAGTGGCATTTGCGAGACGGAACACAGATCGAACTTTCACCGTCAGAATAGCTCGGTGCTACCGTTGTTACGGATGCGGACAGCAGATCCTGCGCGCGCATACCCCGCGTCAAACAAGCTGTGGACATCCCGCCGGAGCCGAAGCCCGTTGCTCGCTTCGTGCGCGCCACCGTGTGCATAAGGACGGACGTGCGCAGCATCCAACGCTGGTAGAGTTCGCTCATTGTTGACGGCGCAGCGCCGCCGATAAATGTCCGTGACAAGAACTCGAAATGCGCCTTGTCCCAAGCGCGGCTGAACCAGCTGCGGTTCGCCCCAGCGTTCTGCAGGTTCTGCCAAGCCCGGCACCAGCGAACGCTGAATGCGATCGTTGACGGCATCCCAAAGCATCAGACCCTCTGTTTTGGTGGTGTTGTAGGTCTTGAAAGACACAATATTCCGACACCAGCTGTCAGGGACAGGTATCCAATCGCAATCTTCGAAAAAGAATGGTTGGGTCAGTATGCGGCAACCGATGTGAAAGTCACTACGGTCGTCTGGATCGATACGGCGATACTTGGCGATTCTGGCACGTCATCTCTTGCGCCGACCGAACTCCGTTCGCCTCGCCAAAGGCTTCTCAGGCCAGCGAACACGGGAGCGCATTGGCGTAGGCGAAGATGCCGCCGCCCACAATCAAGTTGCGCGGCGCATGCAGTTTGAACAGGAATAGCTCACCCGGCTGAAGTGCGCGAAAGTTGGCAGCCGACGGCGCCCAGAAATTCACCTCGTCGAGGTCCGGCTGCCCCCGCAGCATCTCGAACCAGTCCCCGTCGGTGACGGCGATAACGAGGTTGATGCCTATGGTCAGCCACCGCCTTCTGGCGAGAGATCCGGCAGCACCGGCCAGTCCAGCTGATGGAGCGTGTCTTGGGGCACCGTACCATGCTTGTCGAACGCCGCCTGAAGCCTTTCGCCAAGCCAAGAAAGTCCCTCTACAGAAAGCTCAACGGCGGCTTGTTGCCGGTATGCCTTTTGCGGGTCGCGTTGCCTTTGCCGCGCGCCGCATCGCGTTGTGTCGGGGCAAACGATTCTGCGGCCAGCGTGTCCATCAATTCGTTCAGGGAAACGCCGTTCTCCATCCCCGCATTCGCATGGTCAGCGAAGCCGAAGCCAGAGCCCGGCACAGCGCGACGTCAAGTTTTCAGCGGGGTCGTCTCCGCGGTCTTTACGACCTCGGGCAAGCCGAGATCCTGCTTGTCAGACCATGGGACCCGCGTGACGCCGAAGACGTGAGTGTCCTGCTTCACGAACTTGTCCATCACCGATCCGACGGCAATTGCGGCACTCATTCGCAAACGGGCGCCGGCGGTGAAGCGTGTCGTGTTCCGAGACGTGTCCGCTGTCTGTGTGGTTCTATCACGCACTCAGCGCCAGAGGACGACCGGCGATCTGCATTGACGCGCGTCATGCCAAGGCTGTGCTCGACATGGCACCGAACAAGACCGACGCGAAGGATGCTGACGGGCGCGCCAGAGGTTCCGGTGAAATCGCCCTCGTCGCGCCTTGCCACCCGTTCGAGTGCCTTGCGCTCTGACCCGAAAAGGGCAAGGACGATCCCCCGCCATTGATTGCTGCCATGGTCTGCGTCGAGATCGCCAACGGCGCGGAAACGCTTGATCTGCGCACCAACCAGATCGGCCTGCGCATCGTCGACCTTGCTTGCACTAGCCTCGTGTAGTCGCTGCACAAAAAGATCATAAATGACCACTGATGGCCAGCTTGGATCATTGCGGAGTTCATCGTCGCGGGCCAGCCGCTGCATGCAATGGCTCGCAGCGATCCGGTCAGGTACCAGAGGCTAACGGGCCAGGCCGGTCTTCGCCTTGCCTGCACCGTCCTTCTGCTTGGCAAGGGCGATCTGGTGTTGAGGCTTTGCGGTGGCACCAGATCACACGCTGCTCGCCTGCCGGTAGTCGCCACCCCACCGGCTGCGCCGCCCGGTCCAGTTGATGAGACCCCGCAGGCCTGTCGGCACCCCCAGCCGGGCATGGCAGGGCCCGCTGAGATCCACCGGGTGCCTGACTTTCTCGCCATGCCCATCGGCCCTTGTAACCAACGCTGTAACCTTTAAACGGTCACACGGTCTTGCTTGCAAGAGGTATATTCGTTGTCAATCGCTTATTGGGATATAAGGGTGAGAGGTTGGACAACGACCCAAGCTAGGCTCGTTACGGCTGCTTCCTTCCGGATCTGACCGGGTTGGCGAGGAGCTTGCCCGCACCAACCTCTCGAAGCATGACATACGCCCCCAATACGGGATTCGCAAGGGCTGCCCTGTTGTTGCAGCGTCCCAGCGGGATGCGCAGCCGAAGGAACCCAGATTGGCCGATCCCGAGATCGATGGCGCCCAAGGCGGTGATGTCGTCTGGATAGGCGCGCAGGCCGGGACCGGTCTCGATCTCGACACGGGTGCCGGGCAGGGGCATGAATCCCCACGTGTCGCGAGGCCGTTTCGTGAGCATGCCCTGCCCCTTGACGTGATCGACGATCAGGTCGCGGACGGGACGCTCGCCGCAATGGACGAGGGCGTGCATGGCGAATGCGCGGAACGGCCCGCCGCCCCAGGCGCGGTAGCTGTTGGTCGCGATCACGAAGCGGTCGTTATCGCCGACCGGTCGGCCCCTGTATGTCAGATCCCGTATGCGGTTCGCCTGCGGTGCGACCACCTGGCCGGCGGCGTCGAACCGCGCCGGCCGGGTGAGGTCTATGCGGTAGCCCAGCCCGTCGATCACGTCGAAGCTGTGGCCCGGCATGTCGCAGTCCAGCAGCCGCTGCCCCGGGCGCCCGGGGATGATCCTGTTGAAGCAGATCGCCGACCGCTCCAGCCAGTCGCGCAGATCCGTGCCCGTGACGAGCAGACCGCAAAGCGTGTTGGGAAACCCGTAAAGATCGACGATGTTGCGCATCTTCAACGCGCCGGCCGGGATGTCGGTGAAATTCTCCGGCCCGCCCAGCCCGCCAGTCTTGAAGGCCGGCGATGCCGACAGCACAGGCAGGTCGGCATAGGGGGTCTGCCGCAGCGCGTCTTGGAGGGCCGCGCGCTGCGCGTCGTTGGCGATCTGGGTGGCAAGCCCGTTGCGTACCAGCGACAGGTAGCTGTGGATCGGCTGCGACGTGCGGGCGAGGACGCGGTCGGCCAGCTTGACCGTGTGTGCATGGGCGCGACCCAGCGACCGGACGAGGCGCAGGCAGGGCGCGACCCCTTCGGTCGGATGCAGCCGGGCGTGATGCGACGTGACCTGCCAGCGTCCCTCGCGACGAGTCAGGTCGATGTCGAGCTGGCCAAGGTGCGAGCCACCGAAGCCCGGCAGCACGCAGGGCACGTCGCACAGCGTACCGCGATCGTTATCGGCGCCGGGAATGGCGGCATGATCGGCCCCCGGAAAGGTGCGGTGACTGTGCCCGGCGATGATCGCGTCGATGCCGGGGATCTGCGCGAGCGCGCGCGCCGCGTTCTCCTGCATCCGCTCCTCTGGCCGCGACGGATCCGTGTCGGTGCCGATGCCGGTATGGGCCAGCGCGATCACCAGGTCCGCGCCCTTGGCGCGGATCACCGGGACCCAGGCCCGCGCGCAGTCGAGCATGTCGCGCGCCGTCAGCCGGTCGGTCAGATGGGCGCGGTCCCATGTGGTGATCTGTGGCGGGGTCAGCCCGATCAATCCGATGCGCAGGGTGTGGGCCGTACCGGCGGCGTCGCGCACCCGGCGGGTCAGGACGATGTAGGGCGGCACGAATGTTGTGTCCTCGAGCGGCGTGACGCCGCGCCGCGTGACCGCGTTGGCGCAGGTCAGGGGAAACTCGGCCTCGCGCAGCGCGCCGCGCAGCCAGTCGAGACCGAAATTGAACTCGTGATTGCCGAGCGTGGCGGCGTCGTAGCCCATCTTGTTCATCGCCCGCAGCACCGGGTGTTGCCCACGCCATCCCTGACCGGGTTGCGGTGTCAGATCGCTGAGCGCGGTGCCCTGCAGGAAATCGCCATTGTCGAGCAGAAGACAGTTCTCGTCACCGGCCTCGACGCGGGCGCGGCGCACAAGCGTGGCGATCCGGGCCAGACCGTGGGGGCGGTTTTCGGCATTGGTGAAGTAGTCGAAGGGCAGGACATGGCCATGCACGTCCGAGGTTGCGAGAACACGCAAGTGAAGGGTCGCCGGGCTGACATCGCCGGTCTGGGCACTCGGTATGGAATCGGTCAAAACAGGGCCTTGGTTTACTGAACTCTTCACACGTGACCCGGAATTCGGGCACCGGGCAAGCGTTGCCAATTGTTTCTGAATTAGCAACAGTAACGTGGGAGCGTACGGTGGTTAATGCGGCGGGTTGTGGCGTTTCTACGACAGCGGATCCCGCTTGTCCTGGCGCGGATCTTGCATTCCCCGCCTCGAAAGCGGAGTGAAGGAACGAGACTGGGTGACGACAGCCAGAAAGAGGCCCCGATGCGGAAGGCGGAACAGGTGACGTTCGGAGGCTCGGGGCTGGATCGCGCCGACACGCTGCGCGGCGATACCGCCGCCATCGACGCTGCCGTGGCGCAGGGGCATGCCCGCTCGCTGGTCTTCTGGCAGGGCAAGCCATTGGTGGCGTCGGGGACGCTCGACCGGGTGATATGCGTGCCCTGCGCGCATCCGGTGTTGGCGCGTCATCCCGGGCCGCGGCTGCTGCTCGGGCGCGACGCGACGGGCGCGTTGATCCTGGCGCAGGACATTTCCGACTGGGTCCCCGCGGGCTGGACCGGCGATCCGGCCGACACCTTTCTCGATGCCGCCGACCAGGTGCATCCCGATCTGCCCGCAGGCAGCGCCTTTGCCGATCTGCGCCGGGTGATGACCCTTCTGACGCCGCGCGACTCGGAACTCGCGGCGACCGGAAAGGCGTTGTTCGGCTGGCACCGGTCGCATCGCTTCTGTGCGCAATGCGGCGCCCAAAGCCGGATGATCAACGCCGGCTGGCAGAGGTATTGCGACGCTTGCTGTGCGCGGCATTTCCCGCGCACGGATCCGGTGGTGATCATGCTGGTCACGCATGGCAACTCGGTACTTGTCGGGCGATCGCCGGGCTGGCCCGAAGGCATGTATTCGCTGCTCGCGGGGTTCGTCGAGCCGGGCGAGACGATCGAGGCCGCCGTGCGCCGCGAGGTCGCCGAAGAGGTGAACGTTCGGATCGGGCGAGTCGCCTATCTTGCAAGCCAGCCTTGGCCGTTTCCGGCCTCGCTGATGCTGGGCTGTCACGCCGAGGCGCTGAGCCGCGAGATCACCGTCGATCCGCACGAGATCGAGGCGGCCCGCTGGGTGAGCCGCGAGGTAATGCTTGCGGCCTTCGCGGGCGAGGATCCCGGTCTGCTGCCTGCCCGCAAGGGGGCGATCGCGCATTTCCTGTTGCAGAACTGGCTTGCCGACAGGCTGGATTGAAGGGAAACTGCTCATGGCAGGCGCCAATGGCGGGAAGACGCGCGGATGAACTTCACTACCAGCGAGGATATCGGCGCCCCGATCGAGGTGGTGTTCGGCGAGGTCACCGATTTCGCGGCGTTCGAGCGCGCGGCGCGCCGGCGCGGCGCAGAGGTGCGGCGTACCAACACGCTGCCCGCGCCGGGTATCGGCATGCGTTGGCAGGCGAGTTTCCTCCTGCGCGAGCGCCGGCGCGAGCTTGATCTTGAAGTGGTCGCGCATGATCCGCCGCGCGCCATCGCGCTCGATCTTGGATCGCCGGCGATCACCGGGCGCATGCAGGTCGATCTGGCAGCACTGCCTGAAGGGCGAACGCGGCTGACCGTCGCTCTGACGCTCGAGGCGCAGGGCCTTGCGGGACGGGTGATGATGCAGCCCATCAAGCTGATGCGCGGCAATCTGACGCGGCGATTCCGGCTGCGCGTGGCCGAGTTCGCCATCGATGTTGAGGATCGCTTCAAGAGCCACGCGTGATCCCGTCCTGCGCAGCGGGGCCCTGGGGAAAGGACGGCGCACATGCATTTCGGAATCGATGTGCGGATGCAGTACCGGTTGGGTGGCGACCCGATGGTGTTGCTGGTACTGGAGGCCGCGCGCGTCGCCGGCCAGACCGTGATCGAGGATCATCTCGAGATCGCGCAGGCCGAGATCAGGCGGGTAGATGGCGAGGCCGGGCTGGGCCACCGTACTTGGGCGCGGGTGGAGGGTGGCGAATTGCGGCTGCGCTACCGCGGGACGGTGGACGTGACGCGCCCCGCGCCGCGGCTGGAACAGCTTGGACGGACGCCCGTGCATGAGCTGTCCGGCGAGGCGCTGAGCTACCTGCGCTCCTCGCGGTTCTGCCCGTCGGATCTGTTCCAGACCTTCGCCGTGCGGCGCTTCGGCGGGCTCGACGGCGGCCGCAAAGTCGCCGCGATCCGCGACTGGGTGGCCGACAAGCTGTGCTACGTGCCGTCGAGTTCCGCTACCACCACGGCGCAGGACACGTTCGTCACCCGCGAGGGGGTGTGTCGCGATTATGCCCATGTCGTCTGCGCGCTGGCGCGGGCGTCGGGCATTCCGGCGCGCTACGTGTCGTGCTACGCGCCGGACGTCGATCCGCCGGACTTTCACGCCGTCGCGCAGGTCTGGCTGGAGGGCGCGTGGCACATGGTGGACGCGACCGGCATGAGCGGCAGCGACGGCGCCGCGGTGATCGGCGCGGGCCGCGATGCGGGCGACGTCGCCTTCATGGAAACCTGGGCCGAGGCGTGGCTGGTCAGTCAGTCGGTCAGCGTGATGCGCCTGACGCCGTAGTCGCCACGGCTCAGGTACCTTCGTAGCGGCGCGGGTCGGCCGGGTAGACGCCGAGGATGGTGATGTCCGAGGTGAAGTAATCCAGCTCGTCCAGCGCGCGGGCGACGGGCGCGTCCTCGGGATGGCCCTCGATATCGGCATAGAACTGCGCGACGTTGAAATTGCCGTCGAGGATGTAGCTTTCGAGCTTGGTCAGGTTGACGCCGTTGGTCGCGAAGCCGCCAAGCGCCTTGTAAAGCGCCGCGGGGATCGAGCGCAGGCGGAAGACCAGCGTGGTCATCATCCCGTCGCCGCCGCGGCGGGCAAAATCCGGCTCGCGCGCCATTACGAGGAACCGCGTGGTGTTGGTGCTTTGATCCTCGATGTGATGGGCGATCACGTCGAGGCCGTGGATCTCGCCGGCCAGATCGCTGGCCAGCGCCGCAAGCTCGGGCCGGCCCGTCTCGGCCACATGGCGCGCCGCGCCGGCGGTGTCGGCGGCGGTCACCCGGCGGATGTCGTGGCGTTCCAGAAAGGCGCGGCACTGGCCCAGCAGCATGGTGTGACTGACCGCGCTTTCGATCTGGTCGAGGCGCACGCCGGGCAGCGCCAGCAGGTTGATATGTACCCGCACGAAGGCCTCGTCGACAATATGCAGCCCCGATTCGGGCAGCAGGTGATGGATGTCGGCCACGCGCCCGAAGGTGGAATTGTCGACCGGCAGCATCGCCAGATCCGCCTGCCCCTCGCGAACGGCCGCGATGGCATCCTCGAAGGTGCGGCAGGGCAGGGGCTCCATCCCGGGATGGGTGTCGTGGCAGGCCTGATGGGAATAGGCCCCAAGCTCTCCCTGGAAGGCGATCGCGTTGCGCATGATGGGTCATCTCTCGGGAGGTGGGAATGACGGGCGATTGGTCGCGGAAACTACACCTTGCAAGGCGATAGGGGAAGCGGCTAGATACAACGCCAATTAAAGGAGCCAACGAAAGCGAGCCAATGTTCGACACGATGACACTGACAAAGTCCGCTGGCGCCCTCTGCGGGTCGCTGCTCGTCTTCCTGCTGGGAGGCTGGGCCGCAGAGGCGATCTATTCCACGGGTGGGCACGGCGACGATCATGCCCAAGGCTACGTGATCGACACCGGCGCGGACGAGGCCGAGCAGGAACCGGCGGAGGAAGATCCCGATCTGGCGCAGATGTTCGCCTCGGCAGAGCCGTCGAAGGGCGAGCGCGTGTTCAACCAGTGCCGGGCCTGTCACATGCTCGAAGACGGCGAGAACGGCGTCGGGCCGCATCTTTATGGTGTGGTGGCCCGCGAGGTCGGCTCGGTGGATGGCTACAACTATTCCGGCGCGCTGAGCGAGGCCGCCGATGTCTGGACCGCCGAAGAGCTTTACGCGTTTCTCGAAAATCCCGCTGGCTACGCGCCGGGCACCAGCATGGGCTATGCCGGGCTTTCGAAGCCTGAGGATCGCGTCAATCTGATTGCCTATCTCGACGAGTCCGACGGTGAGGACAATATCGAGATCGCCGCCGCCGACACGGAGGCTTCCGGGGCCGAAGCCGCGGCCGATGAAGGTATGACCGAGGAAGCCGTCGCGGATGAAGTTGCAGTCGATGAGGGCTCGACCGAAGAGGCTGCCACAGACGAAGCTACCACCGATGAGGGCACAACCGAGGAAGCCGATGCCGACGAAGCCACAGCCGACGAGGGCATGACAGAGGAGGCCTCGACCGACGAGGCTGGCGCCGATGAAGGTGCGACCGACGAGGCTGTCACCGACGAAGCCGCATCGGACGAGGGCGTGAGCGAGGAAGCCGCGACAGACGAGGGCGGTTCGGAGTTCGCGCAGATGGTCGCGTCGGCCGATATGGATGCGGGTCAGCGGATCTACCGTCAATGTCAGGCCTGCCACCAGATCGAGAACGAGCGCAACGGCGTCGGTCCGCATCTAGTGGGTGTTGTCGGACGCGACATCGCCTCTGTCGACGGGTTCAACTATTCGGACGCGCTGGCGGGGCTCGATGGCAATTGGACCCTCGACAAGCTGAGCGCGTGGATCGAAAATCCGCGCGAGTTTGCGCCGGGCAACCGAATGGGGTATCAGGGCCTGAAGGACCAGCAAGATCGCGCCAACCTGATGGCGTATCTGCAAAGCGTCGGCAACTGATCCGCAGGGCACGCTGCCATCCGCCGCTGCCTGCTATCGTTGGTGGCGGTTTCAGGCCTTTACGCGGATTCATCTGTGCTTGAACAGTCCGACCGCTCTCCGTAGCTTGCCAGTGAAGAGAAAAGCGCCAGCTTTCAGTCAAGGCGCGGCAGCAGGAGGATGACATGACCGGACCGACCCGCAAGCCCGACACAGGCGTCAGCCGGCGATCGCTTTTGCTGCGGGCCACGGCGTTGCTGGCAGCACCGCTGTTTTCGACGATCAGGCCTTGGCGCGCCGCCGCACAGGGTGATGATGCGATCATCACCTCGCACGGGTACTCGTTCTTTGGCGATCTGAAATATCCTGCCGACTATCCGCATTTCGACTACGTGAACCCCGATGCACCGAAGGGGGGCGAGATCTCGCTTTACGCGCCGGGCACGTTCGATTCGATGAATCCCTATTCGCGCAAGGGCCGGGCCGGGCGGCTCTCGTGGATGGTCTATGAAAGCCTGCTGGGCGGGTCCGAGGCGACCGGAGAGCCTTTGCCGGGCGACCGCTACAACGAACAGTACGGGCTGCTGGCCGAAACGCTGGAATACGACGCCGGCAAGACCTGGGTGATTTTCCATATGCGCCCCGAGGCCCGGTTCGCCGATGGCACCACGGTAACCGCGCATGACGTCGTGTTCTCGCACAACCTTTTCCTGGAGCAGGGGCTGCAATCCTATGCCGAGGCGGTCAAGCGCCGGGTGACCGGGGCCGAGGCGCTGGACGATCACCGGGTCAGGTTCACCTTCGCGACTGGAATTTCGCGCCGATCGCTGATCGACCAGGTCGGCGCGACGCCGGTCTTCCCGCGCAAATGGTACGAAGACACAGGCGCGCGGCTGGACGAGCCGCGCCTTGAGGCGGCGCCCGGATCGGGCCCCTACCAAGTCAAGAGTTCCGAGGTGAACCGCAGCATCGTCTACGAGCGCAACCCCGATTACTGGGGCTGGCATCTGCCGATCAACAAGGGGCGGCACAATTTCGACCGCATCCGGATCGAGTATTTCGCCGACGACAATGCCGCCTTCGAAGCGTTCAAGGCCGGCATCTACACCTTTCGCGCCGAGGGGAATTCCAAGACATGGGCCACGGGCTATGATTTCCCGGCGGCCAATCAGGGTCATGTCGTCACAGAGGCGCTGCCCGACGGCCTGCCGCCCACGCCGACGGGGTTCGTGTTCAACCTCGGGCGCGAAAAGCTGCAGGACAAGCGCGTGCGGCGTGCCATAGCGCTTGGATTCAACTTCGAATGGACCAACCAGTCGCTACAATACGGGCTGTTCGAGCAGCGCCACTCCTTTGTGCAGGACACGCATCTGCAGGCCGAGGGCGTGCCCGAGGGCAAGGAATTGGAGCTGCTGAAATCACTGGACGCGCCGGTGCCCGACGAGATGCTGATCGAACCCGCAGTGCGCGCGCACAGTTCCGACCCCGACCGGCTGAACGACCGGCGCAACCTGCGCCGAGCCATGAGGCTGCTGGACGAGGCCGGCTGGCCGGTGGGCGATGACGGCATAAGGCGCAACGCCGCCGGCGAGACGCTTCGCATCGAGATCCCGATTTCCGCGTCGGGCTCCGCCACGATGTCGGCAGTGGTCGAAAGCTTCGTCAGCAACCTCAAGCTGATGGGGATAGAGGCGCGGTTCGACAAGATCGACGCCGCGCAATATACCTCGCGCGAACGGGACCGCGATTACGACCTGATCTATGACAGCTATGTCGCGTTCCTTGAGGCCGGCACCGGCCTGCATCAGCGCTATGGTAGCCAAGAGGCCGCGTTCAGCCTGTTCAACCCGGCCGGGCTGGCCAGCCCCATGGTGGACGCGATCATCGACCGGGCGCTGGAATCCGGCAGCAAGGAAGCGCAGGACGTGGCGCTGACCGCGCTCGACCGGGCGCTGCGCTACGAGTTCTTCATGATCCCGACATGGTATCTCGACGAGTCGTGGGTCGCCTATTGGGACCAGTACACCTATCCTGATCCGCTGCCCGAATACGCCACCGGCGTGCTGGATTTCTGGTGGTATGATGTGGACAAGGCACAGGCGCTGCGCGACGCGGGCGCGCTGTGACCGAAGGGGCCGGCTGAGATGGGCGCATATATCCTGCGGCGGATCCTGCTGATCGTGCCGACGCTTTTCGGGATCATGGTCATCAACTTCCTGCTGGTGCAGTTCGTGCCCGGCGGCCCGGTCGAGCAGATGATCGCCAACATGCAAGGTCAGGGCAACGTCTTCGAAAGCTTCTCGGGGGCTGGGTCGGATACCGGGCAGGATCTGGGCGGATCGGGCAGCGAGTACCAGTACGAAGGCGCGCGCGGTCTGCCGCCCGAGCTGATCGCCGAACTGGAAGCGCAGTTCGGCCTCGACAAGCCGCCGCTGGAGCGGTTCGTCAACATGATGTGGAATTACATGCGCTTCGATTTCGGTGAGAGTTACTTCCGCAAGATCGACGTTCTGGATCTTGTGCTCGAGAAGATGCCGGTCAGCATCAGCCTCGGGCTGTGGTCCACGCTGATCGCCTATCTGGTGTCCATCCCGCTGGGGATCCGCAAGGCCGTGGGCGACGGCACGAGGTTCGACACCTGGACCAGCGGGCTGATCGTCGTCGCCTACGCGATCCCGGCCTTCCTGTTCGCGATCATGCTGCTGGTGCTCTTCGCGGGCGGCAGCTATTTCCAGCTTTTCCCGCTGCGCGGCCTGACATCGGACAATTTCGATCAGTTGAGCGTGGGGGGCAAGATCCTCGACTACCTGTGGCATATCGCGCTGCCGGTGCTGGCCTCGACAATTTCCGCGTTCGCGACGCTGACACTTCTGACCAAGAACAGTTTCCTCGACGAGATCAAGAAGCATTACGTGATGACGGCCCGCGCCAAGGGTCTGGGCGAGCGCCGGGTGCTTTACGGGCACGTCTTTCGCAACGCCATGCTGATCGTGATCGCGGGCTTCCCGGCGGTGTTCATCGGAGTGTTCTTCGGCGGCTCGGTCCTGATCGAGACGATCTTCAGCCTCGACGGGCTGGGGCGTCTCGGCTTCGAGGCCGCCGTGGGGCGCGATTACCCGGTGATGTTCGGCACGCTGTTCCTGTTCGGCCTGATCGGTCTTGTGGTCGGGATCCTGAGCGACCTGATGTACGTGCTGGTCGATCCCCGGATCGACTTCGAAAAGCGCGAGGGCTGAGGCGATGCGCGATGATCACGACCGTGCCGAGGGGGCGCTGCCCCCGTCGCCGGAAGGTGACGACGCCCCCGAGGTGTTCGAGGCGAGAAGAAACCCCGGTATGTTCCGGCTGTCGCCGCTGAACCAGCGCCGTTGGCGCAATTTCCGTCGCAACGGCAGGGCCTTCTGGTCGCTGATCGTGTTCTCGGTGATCTTCACCATCACGCTGTTTGCCGAGTTCGTGGCCAATGACAAGCCGATCCTGATCCAGTATCGCGGCGAGTTCTACGCGCCGATCTTCCAGTTCTATCCCGAGACCGCGTTCGGCGGCGATTTCCAGACCGAGGCGATCTACCGCGACCCCGAGGTGCAATGCCTGATCGTCTCGGGCGGCTTGGACACGTGTTTCGACGACCCCGAAGGCGTGATGGCCGATGCCGAGGACGGTGTCGTGGATGGCAGCGAGATCAGTGAGGGCTGGGCGATCTGGCCGATCATTCCCTACAGCTACGACACCACCGTGGACCGCGACGGGGCTGCGCCGCTGCCGCCCAATGCGCAGAACTGGCTGGGCACCGACGACACCAAGCGCGACGTGCTGGCGCGGGTGATCTACGGGTTCCGGCTGTCGGTGCTGTTCACGCTGATCGTGACCTTCCTGTCGTCGGTGATCGGGATCTTCGCGGGTGCCGTGCAGGGCTATTTCGGTGGCAAGACCGATCTCTTCTTCCAGCGGATCATCGAGATCTGGGCCTCGACCCCGCAGCTTTACGTGATCATCATTCTCTTCGCGATCCTGCCGCGCAGTTTCTGGCTGCTGGTGGTGATCACCGTGCTGTTCGGCTGGATGGCGCTGGTGGGCGTGGTACGCGCCGAGTTCCTGCGCGCGCGAAACCTCGAATACGTGCGCGCGGCCAAGGCGCTTGGCGTCGGCAACCTGACGATCATGTTCCGGCACATGCTGCCCAATGCGATGGTCGCGACGCTGACCATGCTGCCCTTCGTGATCACCGGGACGATCTCGCTTCTGGCGGGGCTCGATTTCCTGGGCTTCGGTCTGCCGTCCTCGTCGCCCAGTCTTGGCGAGCTGACCTTGCAGGCCAAGCAGAACCTGCAGGCGCCGTGGCTGGCCTTCACCGCGTTCTTCGCCTTCGCCATCATGCTATCGCTTCTGGTGTTCATCTTCGAGGGGGTGCGAGACGCGTTCGATCCCAGAAAGACCTTTCAATGAGTGTGCTCGAAGTGCGCGATCTGGCGGTGGGGTTCCGGCAGGACGGGCGGGTGATCCCGGCCGTCAAGGGCGTGTCCTTCAGCCTCGATCGCGGCGAGACCGTGGCGCTGGTTGGCGAGTCGGGGTCGGGCAAATCCGTCACCGCGCTCTCCACCGTGTCGCTTCTGGGGGGGGCTGCCGAGGTGACCGGCAGCGTCACCTATGACGGCCAGGAGATGATCGGCGCCAGCGACAAGCGGCTGCGGCAGGTGCGCGGCAACGATATCAGCTTCATCTTCCAGGAGCCGATGACGTCACTGAACCCACTGCACACGCTCGAAAAGCAGTTGCGCGAAAGCCTTGAACTGCACCAGGGTCTCACTGGCAAGCCCGCTCGCGACCGCATCGTGGATCTGCTGGAGCGCGTCGGCATCCGCGAGGCAGCGGGCCGTCTGAACGCCTATCCGCATCAGCTTTCGGGCGGGCAGCGCCAGCGGGTGATGATCGCCATGGCGCTGGCCAACAAGCCTGACATCCTGATCGCCGACGAGCCGACAACCGCGCTGGATGTGACGATCCAGGCGCAGATCCTCGATCTTCTGGGCGCGCTGAAGCGCGACGAGGGGATGGGGCTTTTGTTCATCACCCACGACCTCGGGATCGTGCGGCGCATCGCCGACAAGGTCTGCGTGATGCAGGAAGGCGAAATCGTCGAGGCGGGACCCGTGGACACGATCTTTGCGTCGCCGCAACACGCCTACACGAAAAAGCTGCTCAGTGCCCAATCGGTAGGTGTGCCTGCCCCGGTGCGTGGTGACGCGCCGGTGGTGGCCGAGACCGAAGACCTGCGCGTCTGGTTTCCGATCCACAAGGGATTGCTGAAGCGTACGGTCGGCCACGTCAAGGCGGTTAACGCCGCCACGCTGAGCGTGCGCGCCGGAGAGACCGTGGGCATCGTCGGCGAAAGCGGGTCGGGCAAGACCACGCTGGCACTGGCGATCATGCGGTTGGTCGCGTCCGAGGGCCGGATCAGCTTTGTCGGCCAGGATGTGAATGGCTGGTCCACGCGGCAATTGCGCAAGCGGCGCAGTGAAATGCAGATCGTCTTCCAGGATCCGTTCGGCAGCCTCAGCCCACGCATGACGGCCGCGCAGATCATCGCCGAGGGGCTGGGCGTGCATGGCAATCCCGACGGCCGCCCAGAGCGCGAGCTGGTCGCCGAGGTTATGGCCGAGGTGGGCCTGATCCCCGCCATGATGGACCGCTACCCGCACGAGTTCTCAGGCGGGCAGCGACAGCGCATCGCGATCGCCCGCGCGATGATCCTGCGCCCCAAGCTGGTGGTTCTGGACGAGCCGACAAGTGCCTTGGACATGACGGTGCAGGTGCAGATCGTCGATCTGTTGCGCGATCTGCAGGTGAAATATGGGCTTGCCTACCTGTTCATCAGCCACGACCTACACGTGGTGCGCGCGATGAGCCACCGAGTCATCGTGATGAAGGATGGCGATGTCGTCGAGGCGGGCACGGCCGAGGCCCTGTTCACCGCGCCGCAGACGGCCTATGCGCAAACGCTGCTCGAGGCATCTCTGGAGGGGCGGGACACGCCCGATGCCGGCTGAACTGGTGGGGCGCTGCCCCGCATCCCTGGGATATTTCGGGCCAGAAGAAACACGGGATCGACAGCGGCAGTCCGGTCAGATCGCTGAGCTGTGACCCTGTTCGCTCATCTCGTAGGTATCCAGAGCTCGTGCGATCATGCGTGTCAGGGGTCGGGCGGCGCGCGGGATGCTCAGCCCGTCCTCGTCTAGGTTGAGGTGGCCGTCAAAGGCCTGATCCACCTCCGACAGCAGGGCATGAAGCGCCTCGGGCGAGATGTCGAAATCGCGGGTGATCTCGGCGGCATCAATGCGGAAGTCGCACATCAGCGCCTCGATCATCCGCCCGCGCAGCCGGTCGGCGTCCGAGAATACATGCCCCCGCGCGGTGGCGAACCGCCCGTCGCGGATCGCCGCGGTATAGGCGCCGGTCGCGGACGCATTCTGCGCGTAGCCCTGCGGAAACCGCGAAATCGACGAGGCCCCCAGACCGATCAGCACGTCGGCCTGATCGTCGGTATAGCCTTGGAAATTGCGTCTCAAGCGACCGGTCTTCTGCGCGATGCTCAGACCGTCGGCGCGGGTGGCGAAATGATCGATCCCGATCTCGTCGTAGCCGTCCCAAAGAAACAGGCGGCGCGCGGTCTCGAACAGCGCCAGCCGCTCTTGCGGGGTCGGCAGCGCCTCGGACGGGATCATCTGCTGGCGCTTGGCCATCCACGGCACATGCGCATAGCCGTAAAGCGCCACGCGATCCGGATCGAGCGACAGCAATTTCTGCACGCTTTCGGTGATCCGCTCGCCGGTCTGGTAAGGCAGACCGTAGAGGATGTCGGCGTTGAGGCTGGAGACGCCGCGTGCGCGAATCTCGTCGGCGGCCCTGCGGGTGATGTCGTAGCCCTGGATGCGGCCGATGCTTTTCTGGATCTCTTCGTCGAAATCCTGCACACCGATCGAGGCACGCGTCATGCCGGCCGCGGCCAGCGCATCGAGACGCGGTGCGTCGATCTCGTTCGGGTCGATCTCGACCGAGAACTCGGTGTCTTCGGTGAAAGGCGCGATGTCGCGAATGGCACCGGCCAAGTCCTCCATCATGCCGGGTTGCAGAAGCGTGGGCGTACCGCCGCCCCAATGCAGCCGCGACAGGCGCACGCCGCGGGGCAGGGCGCGGCCGAGCATGGCGATCTCAGCCTTCAGCGTGTCGAGATAGGCCAGCACCGGCCGGTCGCTTTGCGTGCCCTGCGTGCGGCAGGCGCAGAACCAGCACAGTCGGCGACAGAACGGGACATGCACGTATAGAGATATATGCGCGCCCTCTGGTACGGATCCGATCCAGGTGCTAAGTTGCGTGGGCTCTGCGGCGCCGTTGAAATGCGGCGCGGTCGGGTAGCTCGTGTAGCGGGGAACCTTGGCGTCGAAGAGACCCAGCTTGCCGAATTGTGTTTGCGTGTTCATGTGTCTACCCTGCGTAACAGGCGGGTGCCGTTCCTTGACCCAGATCAAAAATCGCGAAAGACGTGCCGATGCTGAACGATCCCAAGTTTGAGATGCCGCCCGAATGCAGCGAGTGTCCGATCCGTCATCGCGCGGTCTGCGCGCGCTGCGAGGCGGACGAGCTCGAGAAGCTCGACCAGATCAAGTATTATCGGCGGTTCGAGGCCGGCCAGACGGTGATCTGGTCGGGCGACAGGATGGACTTCGTCGGATCGCTGGTCACAGGTATCGCCACGCTGACCCAGACAATGGAGGATGGACGACGGCAGATGGTCGGGCTGTTGTTGCCCAGCGACTTTGTCGGACGTCCGGGGCGGGCCTGCGCCGCCTATGACGTGGTGGCGACCACCGATATCGTGATGTGCTGCTTTCGCAAGAAGCCGTTCGAGGAGATGATGGTGCGCACGCCGCATATCTCGCAGCGGCTTCTGGAGATGACACTCGACGAACTGGACGCGGCGCGCGAATGGATGCTGGTGCTCGGGCGCAAGACGGCGCGCGAGAAGATCGCGTCGCTGATCGCGATCATCGCACGGCGCGACGCGGCGATCGGCATGCAGGGCCGCCGCGGGCCGCTTACCGTCGATCTGCCGCTGACGCGCGAGGCTATGGCCGATTACCTCGGTCTGACGCTGGAGACGGTCAGCCGCCAGATCTCGGCGCTCAAGCGAGACAACGTGATCTCGCTGGAAGGCAAGCGGCGGGTGACGATCCCGGATTTCAACCGCCTGCTGGAAGAGGCAGGCGACGACAGCGATGGCGGCCTGCCGGCCTGAGACGCCTACCGGGAGAGCGGGGCGGGATCAGGCCGGCGGAGGGGTGCCCGAACCTGCATAATCGTTCATGGGCTGGCCGGATCCTACCGCACGAGGCGGGGGCGATCGCCCGCACCAATCCCGGCCGCGTCGAAATTGATGTCGTCCTTGGCGCATTCGGCGTTTACCGTCACGTTGCCACCGAACCTCCAGGATCCAGCCACGAGACCAAGACATCCCAGACCATGTTTCGAGAAATCCGGCGTTCCGCCCAGATCAACCTCTGAGCCGGGCGCGTAGATCGCAACCCCGGCCAGGGCGCCGCTTTCCTGAGGCTTGATGGAAAGGGTTGCATTGCCCCGCATCGTGAAATCCACGTCAGCCGCAATGATTAGGGTGTTCCCGCTGCCATCCACGTCGGACGCGACGGAGCCGAAGTTCTTCTTCGGCGCGGAGGTCACACATAACACCCCTGGTTCAAGCGTTTCCTCGCCGTTCTTTCCACCTTTGCCGCCACCCTTGGCCAGAAAATCGTCGGGAAACTTGCCGGTCAAGTCGCACACTGCATCATCGGATGCGTTGTACGGCCAGTTGGTGACACCGGCGAACGGATCCGTGAATCCGCTCTGTTGGGTCTCCTCGTCGCATGAATTGGCCTTCTTGAAGCTTGGCGCAGCACATTTGGTGGGAATGGCCGCCGAGCCGTTGACGGCGATTTCGGCATTCGCGCCGATCCCGCAACCGGTGAGGTCATAGGCCCCGGCAGGGCTGCCATCCACGCGTACGCCGGTCGCTGCCGAAGGGTCGAGAGCGACAAGGCAGGCCTTGAAACCGCCGGCCTCGGCCAGCGACACCCGCGACGTGGTGTTGATGGTCAGGCTGTCGATCCGACTTACCAGTCGTGACAGCAGGATCGGCTTGTCCTCGGTGATGACCACGTCGACATGCGTTGCGTTTGCCGGGTCGTCGAAACTGACCGTTACCCCCGTTGACACGCCGTTCAGGGTGGCCACCGATCCTGCCGCGGTATTGGCGGCGGCGACGCGGGTCTGCGGATCGGCGGACACGTTCTTTTTGTACTCCGAGGCCGCGGCATAGGCCGCGATATCGGAAATGCGCTGGTTCTCTGCCCTGGTCAGAAGGGCTGTGCTGTATTCGACCGCCAGGGCGCCGAATCCCAGGATGACCGGAAGAGACAAGGCGACGGTGATCGCGACGCCGCCTTTCGTGTCGGCCATCAGCCGTTGCGACATTCCGGACATCCTCGGGATCCTGCCTATCTTCACTTGCCCGCTCCTTCCAGTCAGAGCAGTCGTCGGGACCTAGCCCCGCCAACCTCACCCATCATGCAGCGCGAAGTTTATTAAGACGGGATTAATGCCTGCGCATGTCCCCAAGAAATCTTCGGCCAATTTCCCTAAAACTCGAGGAATTTCTCACCGACATGAGCGGCGTCTTTCGGGTCGGCCCGTGACTGTCCCGGCGTAGCGATCAATGCGCCATGAAGACCGGCAGGGTCGCATTCTCCAGCATGTAGCGAGTGGCGCCGCCGAAGATCGCCTCGCGAAAGCGCGAATGGCCGTAGGCGCCCATCACCACCATGTCGGCATGCATGTCGCCCGCGTGGCGCATCAGGACGTCCGAGATCCGCGGCAGGGTTTTCGCGAGCACGTCGACCTCGACCTTGACGCCGTGGCGCGAGAGATATTGCGCCACCGCGCCGCCGGGATCCGAGCGTTCGGGTCCGTGACTGGGCGGGTCGATCACCACCACATGCACCACGTCCGCCGCGCGCATCAACGGAAGCGCCGCACGCAGCGCACCGAGTGCCTCGCTGCTTTCGTTCCAGCCCAGCAGGATACGCGACGGGCGTGGCACAGGCCGGCAATCCGCCGGGGCGATCAGCACCGGGGTGCGCCCCTCGAAAAGCGCCGATTCGGTGACCGGCTCGAGCTCTGCGCCGCGCCCCTCGCCATAGGGCTGCGGCAGCACGACCATGTCCGAGAACCGCGCATGTGCGGCGACGTGACGCCCCAGATCGGCGAGCTGGCTGACGCCGGCTTCGGTGTTCCAGCGCAGGTTGCCCTCGCCGAGGATCTTGCGGGCGCGCGTCTCGATCGCCTCGGCCTCGTCCTGGGCGCGGGAGATGGTTTCCTGCAGCACGATGGCGCTTGCGCCGGCGTAGTAGTATCCCGACTGGCTGCGATCCACGCCGAGGCAGAGCACCTCCAGATGCGCATCATGCGCTGCCGCGGTCGCGGTGGCGTGGGTCAACGTTTCCTCGACGAGCGCCTCGTCTGTCAGAACGGTGAAGATGGTCTTGAACGTCATGTCGCGATCCTTCAGCGGAGTTGCCTTGTTGCTTTGAACACGAGCATAAGGGACAGTTGCCCCGTGGTGCTTTGACGCGGATCAACTTCCGGTCGGGTCTTTATTGACACAGATCAAGGATCCGCGATGCTGGAGCCGCCATGGGACACGGGATCACCGCGGTCAGGGGAGCCGGCCGGCGCGGCAGGTGTGACAAGAGACGAAGGAACGCAACATGACGAACTATATCAAGCTGATCGTGCTTGGTGTGATCACGCTCTGCGCGTTGATCGCTGCCAATTACGCGCGCGATCTCGCTTATCTGGTGAATGCGCTGACCGTGGCGCTTGTCGCCGGCGGGCTTTTCCTGTGGGTGCTGCGCAACACCGATGAGCCGGTCGCGCCACAGGGCGACCTGTCGGGCGAATACATGGACGGCGTGGTCCGTGCTGGAGTGGTCGCGACCTGTCTCTGGGCGCTGGTCGGCTTTCTCGCCGGCACGTGGATCGCGTTTCAGCTTGCCTTTCCGCAGCTCAATTTCGAATGGGCGCAGGGATATCTCAATTTCGGCCGCTTGCGGCCCCTTCACACGTCGGCCGTGATCTTTGCCTTCGGCGGCAACGCCCTGATCGCGACGTCGTTCTACGTGGTGCAGCGCACCAGCGCAGCGCGGCTCTGGGGCGGCAATCTCGCGTGGTTCGTGTTCTGGGGCTACCAGCTTTTCATCGTGCTCGCCGCCAGCGGGTATGTGCTGGGCTCGACCCAGTCGCGCGAATATGCCGAGCCGGAATGGTACGCCGACTGGTGGTTGACGGTCGTCTGGGTGTCTTACCTGGCGGTGTTCCTCGGGACCATCGTCAAGCGCCGCGAGCCCCATATCTACGTCGCCAACTGGTTTTACCTGGCCTTCATCATCACCGTGGCGATGTTGCATGTAGTCAACAACCTGAGCGTTCCGGTCTCGGTCTTCGGATCGAAATCCGTCGCGCTTTTCTCGGGCGTGCAGGACGCCATGACGCAATGGTGGTACGGGCACAACGCCGTCGGCTTCTTCCTGACCGCCGGGTTCCTTGGCATGATGTACTATTTCGTGCCCAAGCAGGCGGAACGCCCGGTCTACAGCTACAAGCTGTCGATCATCCACTTCTGGGCGCTGATCTTCCTGTATATCTGGGCCGGTCCGCACCACCTGCATTACACAGCACTTCCCGACTGGGCCACGACTCTCGGCATGGTGTTCTCGATCGTGTTGTGGATGCCGTCCTGGGGCGGGATGATCAACGGGCTGATGACGCTGTCGGGGGCCTGGGACAAGCTGCGCACCGACCCGATCATACGCATGATGGTGATCTCGGTCGGGTTCTACGGCATGGCCACCTTCGAAGGGCCGATGATGTCGATCCGCGCGGTCAATTCGCTGAGCCATTACACCGACTGGACGATCGGGCACGTGCATTCCGGCGCGCTTGGCTGGAACGGCATGATCACCTTCGGCGCGCTCTATTTCCTCGTGCCCAAGCTGTGGAATCGCGAGCGGCTGTATAGCCTGAGCATGGTGAACTGGCATTTCTGGCTGGCGACGATCGGGATCATCCTCTACGCCGCCTCGATGTGGGTGACCGGCATCATGGAGGGCCTGATGTGGCGCGAGGTGGACGCCAACGGCTTTCTGGTGAATTCCTTCGCCGATACCGTCGCGGCCAAGTTCCCGATGTACGTGGTGCGCGGACTGGGCGGGGTGCTTTACCTGTCGGGGGCGATCATCATGGTCTACAACCTCTGGATGACTGTGAAACGTTCGCCGGCCGTTGCGCCCGTGAACAGCGCAGTCCCGGCTGAATAAGGAGGTCCGGATAGATGGCAATTCTGGACAAGCACGCGATCCTCGAGAAGAACATCACCCTTCTTGCGATCTTCGCCTTCCTGGTGGTCAGCATCGGGGGGATCGTGCAGATCGCCCCGCTATTCTGGCTGGAGAACACGATCGAGGATGTCGAGGGGATGCGCCCGTATTCGCCGCTGGAACTGACCGGCCGCGATGTCTACGTGCGCGAGGGCTGCTACGTCTGTCACAGCCAGATGGTTCGCGCGATGCGGGACGAGGTTGAGCGCTACGGGCATTATTCCCTCGCCGCGGAATCGAAATACGACCACCCGTTCCAGTGGGGGTCCAAGCGCACCGGGCCGGATCTGGCGCGCGTTGGCGGGCGCTATTCGGATGACTGGCATGTCGACCACCTGCGCGATCCGCAATCGGTGGTGCCGGAATCGGTGATGCCCAAATACGGGTTTCTTGAAAACCGGATCCTCGACGCCACGTATATCGAAGACAGGCTACGTACCGACGCGTTTGTCGGCGTGCCATATACGGACGAAATGATCGATAACGCGCGCGCCGATTTCCGCGCGCAGGCCGATCCGGATGCCGATCACGACGGTCTTCTTTCGCGCTATCCCAAGGCACAGACCCGCAACTTCGACGGGCAGCCGGGGATTTCGGAGACCGACGCGCTGATCGCCTACCTGCAGATGCTGGGCACGCTGGTCGATTTCTCGACCTTCACCCCGGATCCCAGCCGTTAAGGAAGGCAAGGCAATGGAAACCTATTCGATGCTGCGCCAATTCGCCGATAGCTGGATGTTGCTGGTGCTGTTCCTGTTCTTCATCGGCGTGGTGGCGTGGGTGTTCCGCCCCGGCGCGCGCAAGAAATACGAAGACCCGTCCAACATACCGTTCCGTCATGAAGACAGGCCCGCTCCCGACAAAGACGGCGAGAAGGGCGAGGAGGACCGCTGATGGTATCCGACAAGAACAAATCGCCGGACAACAAGATCAAGCCGGCCGAGCGCCACTACCCGGATCCCAAGAACCGGCGCCGGGGCAAGCCCGCAGAGCCCAAGACCACAGGCCATTCCTGGGACGGGATCGAGGAATACGACAACCCGATGCCACGCTGGTGGCTCTGGATCTTCTACGCGACCATCGTGTGGGGGATCTGGTACGTCATCGCGTATCCGGCCTGGCCTCTGGTGCAGGGCGCGACAGAGGGCTACAAGGACTGGTCGACGCGCTCAAACGTGGCACAGAAAATCGAAGAAGCCGAGGCCGCCAACGCCGAGATCAACGAACGGCTCGTGTCGGCCGATCTGACGGCGATACCCGATAACGCCGATCTGAACGATTACGCCGTTTCGGCGGGCGCCTCGGTGTTCCAGACATGGTGTGCGCAGTGCCACGGCTCGGGCGCGGCGGGCGTGCAGGCGGGTGGCTATCCCAACCTGCTCGACAATCACTGGCTGTGGGGCGGAACCCTTGACGAGATCCGGTACACCATCGCGCATGGCATCCGCAACGAGGACGACCCCGACGCGCGCTATTCGCAGATGCCGGCCTATGACGACATGTTCGAGGACGAGGAAATCGATCAGGTCGTCAACTACGTGATGTCGCTGTCCGGCGAGCCCCGCGATTCCGAGGCCGCTGCGGCGGGCGAGGAACTGTTCATGAACAATTGCGCAGCGTGTCACATGGAAGATGGCAGTGGCAACACGGATCTCGGTGCCCCGGCACTCAACGATCAGATCTGGCTATACGGCGGCGATTACGAAACGATCACGGAGACGGTGAGATACAGCCGCTACGGCGTCATGCCCCCCTGGAACGTGCGTCTGTCCGAGGCCGAGGTGCGCGCGGTGGCCGTCTACGTCCATCAGCTTGGCGGTGGCGAATAATCGCTCCCGCGGGCCGGGATACGCCGTTCGACCGGGGGCAAAGGGCTCTCTGAGAGACCCCGAGCCGCCGGAGAGACGGAATGTCGCAGGGGCTGCGCCGCGCGGGTGCGAAAGCTTAGTTGATAAGCAGGGCCGTGAGGGATGAGCCGATCCGAAATGATAGGTCAAGGATTCATCAATTGATGCAGGTCAAGGCCCGTCGGCAGTGGTCCTGCGAAACCTCGGCCCAATATGTTCAGCATACCGGAGACGTGCCTTGAGCGACACCCAGCCGACCGCGCCCCCTTCCCTTTACGCCGCGCGCGAGCCGATCTTTCCCAAGAAGGTCCGCGGCTCGTTCCGCAACCTCAAATGGGCGATCATGATCGTCACGCTGGGGATCTACTACATCACGCCGTGGATCCGCTGGGACCGCGGTCCGAACCTGCCCGACCAGGCCGTGCTGCTGGATCTCGCGGAACGTCGTTTCTTCTTCTTCTGGATCGAGATCTGGCCGCACGAATTCTACTTCGTCGCCGGTCTGCTGATCATGGCGGGGCTGGGGCTTTTCCTCTTCACCTCCGCGCTCGGCCGGGTCTGGTGCGGCTATGCCTGCCCGCAGACCGTCTGGACGGATCTCTTCATCACCGTCGAGCGCTGGATCGAGGGCGACCGCAATGCCCGCCTGCGCCTCCACCGGCAGGGCTGGAACATGCGCAAGATAAGGCTGCGGCTGGTGAAATGGGCGACATGGCTGCTGATCGCGGTGGCCACGGGTGGCGCCTGGGTGTTCTATTTCGCCGATGCGCCGACACTGCTGGGCGAGCTCTTCACGCTGAACGCGCACCCGATCGCCTATACCACCATCGCCATCCTTACCGCGACGACCTTCTTCTTCGGCGGCTTCGCCCGCGAACAGATCTGCATCTATGCCTGCCCGTGGCCGCGCATCCAGGCGGCGATGATGGACGAGGACACGCTGACCGTCGCCTATCGCGAATGGCGCGGAGAGCCGCGCAAGCACTCCGAAGAGGTGAAGAACGGCGCGCCGCAGGGCGACTGCATCGATTGCATGGCCTGCGTCAATGTCTGCCCCGTTGGCATCGACATACGCGACGGCCAGCAGATGGAATGCATCACCTGCGCGCTCTGCATCGACGCCTGCGACGAGGTGATGGAACGGATCGGCAAGCCGCGGGGCCTGATCGATTACATGGCGCTGACCGACGAGCAGCGCGAGCGCGCGGGCCATCCGCCGAAACCGGTCTGGAAACACGTCTTCCGACCGCGGACGGTGCTCTACACGACGCTGTGGGCGCTGGTCGGCGTCGGCCTTGTCGTGGCGCTGTTCATCCGTTCGGACATGGACATGACGGTGGCCCCGGTACGCAACCCGACCTATGTCACTCTGGCCGATGGATCGGTGCGCAACACCTACGAGGTGCGGCTGCGCAACATGCACGGCGACGAGCGGCGCTTCAACATGTCGGTGAAGGGTGACCCGGCGATCCGACTGCAGATCGAGGGCACGCCCTACAGCTCGATCACCGTGCCCGCCGACGAGATGCAGTTGCAGCGCGTCTACCTGATCGCCCCCGCCGGATCGGAGCCTGCGCAGTCCGACCGCACGGAGGTGCGGCTCTGGATTGAGGACACGCAGAACGGCGAGCGCAGCTACAAGGACACGGTCTTCAACGGAAAGGGCGATTGATGGCAGGACGCGAGATCACCGGCAAGCATGTGCTGATCGGATTCGTGGCGGCTTTCGGCGTGATCATCGGGGTCAACCTGGTGCTGGCTGTGTCGGCGCTGCGCACCTTTCCTGGGCTGGAGGTCAGCAATTCCTATGTCGCGAGCCAGGAATTCGACGACCGCAAGGCGGCGCAAGAGGCGCTTGGCTGGACCGTCAGGGCCGATCATACCGGCGGCCTTCTGATCTTGCGCATCACCGACGAGGCGGGCCGGCCGGTCGCCGTCGCCGACCTCGACGCGACGGTCGGCCGCGCCACGCATGTGCAGGACGATCAGACGCCCGATTTCAGCTTCGACGGCACCGCCTATGTCGCGCCGGTGGCGCTCGCCGGGGGCAACTGGAACGTCCGCATGACGGCGCGCGCAAAGGACGGCACGCTTTTCGAGCAACGCGTCGTGCTGCACAAGGACTAGGCAATGACCGCCCCCATGCGCCCCGCGCCCTCAGCCTGTCCGGCCTGCGCTGCCGCGCCCGCGGCGCAAGCCCAGGCCGTACGCGATCTGCCGCGTGCACAGATCGCCCTGTCGCTGCCGACGATCCATTGCGCGGCCTGCATCTCCAAGATCGAGCGCGGGCTCGACGCCGACCCAAGGGTGATCTCGGCGCGCGTCAACCTGACCTTGAAGCGCGCCAGCATCGAGGCCGCGCCCGAGGTGACGGCCGAAGAGATGCGCGCGCTGGTCGAGGGGCTGGGATACGCGGCGCATGAGCTTGATCCCGGTACGCTGAACGCCACCGCGACCGACCGCGCCGGCCGCGATCTGCTGATGCGCCTCGCGGTGGCGGGCTTTGCCGCGATGAACGTGATGCTGCTGTCGGTGTCTGTCTGGTCGGGGGCCGAGGCCGCGACGCGCGACATGTTCCACTGGATTTCCGCCGCGATCACCCTACCGGCGATCGCATTTTCCGGGATGCCGTTCTTTCGCAACGCTTCTGCGGCGCTGCGGCAGGGGCGGCTCAACATGGATGTGCCGATCACGCTGGCCATCGTGCTGGCGATCGTCACCTCGCTGTGGGAAACGGCGCTTTCGGGCGCGCATGCCTATTTCGACGCGGCGCTGGCGCTGACGTTCTTCCTGCTGGCGGGGCGGTATCTCGATCACCGGACGCGGGCGATCGCGCGCTCGGCCGCAGAGGAGTTGACAGCGCTGGAAGTGCCGCGCGCAACGCGGGTGACCGAGGCGGGCGACGCCAAGGTCAACGTCTCGGACCTCGCCGTGGGCGACGTGATCCGGGTGTCGCCGGGCGGGCGGATGCCCGTCGATGGTGTCATCGTGTCCGGCACGTCAGAGCTTGACCGCTCCTTGCTGACCGGCGAGACGCTTCCGGTCTTCGCCGGGGAAGGGCAGGCGGTCAGCGCGGGCGAGGTCAACCTGACCGGGCCGCTGACAGTGCGCGCCACCGCCGTCGGCGCGGATACATCGTTGCACCGCATGGCCGACCTCGTGGCGATCGCGGAATCGGGGCGCTCGCGCTACACCTCGCTGGCCGACCGCGCGGCGAAGCTTTACGCGCCGGGTGTGCATATCCTTGCCGGGCTCAGTTTCCTGGGCTGGTATCTCTACACGTGGGACATGCGCACCGCGCTCAACATCGCAGCGGCGGTGCTGATCATCACCTGTCCCTGTGCGCTCGGGCTGGCGGTGCCGGCGGTCACCACGGCGGCCTCGGGGCGGCTTTTCCGGCGCGGCATGCTGATCAAGCACGAGACGGCGCTGGAACGGCTTGCGCAGGTCGACACGGTGGTCTTCGACAAGACCGGCACACTGACCGCCGGCACGCCGCGCCTGACCAATCTCGATACGCTCCAGCCCGAGGCGGTGCAGGTGGCACTGGCGCTGGCGCAAGGCTCGTCGCATCCGTTGGCCCGCGCGATCTGCGAGGCCGCGCGCGCGGCCGGCATCGCGCCGGCCGAGATCCACGACGTAACCGAAGTCCCCGGATACGGTACCAAAGGCATCGCGGCGGGGCGCGAGGTGCGGCTGGGACGCGCGGGCTGGACTGGGGCCGGCGGCCTGTCGGAAACTGCGACGTTTCTGAAGATCGGCGAACAGCCGCCCGTCGCCTTCACCTTCGCCGATGCGCTGCGCCCCGGCGCCGAGGACGCCGTCGCGGCGCTCACCCGCCAGGGCAAGCGCGTGATCCTGATGTCTGGCGACACCTCGCCGGCGGTCGCGGCGCTGGCGCGGCATCTGGGGATCTGCGACTGGATCGCCGAGGCGCTGCCCGCCGACAAGGCCGCCCGCATAGAGGCGCTCACGCAGGAGGGCGCCCGCGTGCTGATGGTCGGTGACGGGCTCAACGATACCGCGGCGCTGGCGGCGGCGCATGTGTCGATTTCGCCGGCCTCGGCGCTCGACGCGGCGCGGGTGGCGTCCGATATCGTCTTGCTGGGCAACGATCTGTCGACCATCGGCACGGCCTGCACGACCGCGCAATCCGCCACCCGCCGGATCACCGAGAATTTCCGCATCGCCACCATCTACAACGTGATCGCCGTGCCGCTCGCGGTGGCCGGGTTCGCCACGCCGCTGATCGCGGCCTTGGCCATGTCGCTCAGTTCGGTTACCGTGTCAGTGAACGCACTGCGATTGAGGTAAGCGATGAACATCCTCACCTATCTCATCCCGATTTCGCTGACCTTGGGGGGGCTCGGGCTCGCGGCCTTCATATACTCGGTCAAGTCGAACCAATACGACGACCCCGAAGGCGACGCCCGCCGCATCCTCTCGGATGACTGGGACGACCACCCGAAACCCTGAGTCGTGATGTCAGGGCTCAAGCCTCGAACCGGGCGCTCGGATCGGACCTTCGACGGGCCCGTCAGCCCGGCCCGATCATGAAGCAGCTGATCTGCTTGGCTTGCAACCGGCGGCAGGCCAGATCGGCGCCATCGCGCGTCATGCCCATGAAGTTCGCGTCGAACCCGGTCGGGCGTCTGACCACCTTGCGCAGGCTGTCGTCGAGCGTGGCCATCTCTGTCAGCGCAGTCTGAAGCAGCACCTGGCGTGCCTTGTACTCGGTCGGGTAGCGGCCGATATTGATTCCCCAATGCCGCCCGCCCGAGGTCGAGACACGGCGCACAACCTCCTGTACCGGGTCGGCCTGCACGGCCTGCGTTATGCTGGCCTCCGCGGCTTGATCGCGCACCACCGGTCTTACCTTGGCGAGCTCCGATCCCGCACTGCCCTGCGCCACCTCGACGGGTGTGTTCGGGCCGGCGGCTTCCGCCGTCTCCTGCGCCGCAAGAAGCGCGCGCTTTATCCCGTCGCTGTCGGCCACCAGCACCGGCGCGGTTTCGGATCCGGGGCGCGGCATCGGGCGCAGGCTTCGCGTCACGGCGGCCGCGACGGCGGCGCGGCGCGTGCGCGCCGCCAACGCGGGCCGCTCGGCCCCGGCGGCGATCCGCACCGTGCCGGTGCCGATCTTGCCGAGATAGGCGGGGCGCGCGGGCCGGGCGACGGCGACGCGAGACGGCGCCTTGCGGAACCCAAGGTCGAGCAGTTCCGCGACCTTGGCGTTGCGCGATGCGGTCGACTTGCCGCCGAACACCGTGGCGATGATACGCTCGCCCCCGCGCTGCGCGCTGGCCACGAGGGTAAAGCCCGCGGCGCGGGTGTAGCCGGTCTTGATCCCGTCGGCACCGCGATAGCTGCGCAGCATCCGCCGATTGGTGTGATAAACCGTCCTTACCTGCGTATCCGCAGAGATCCGCGAGAACAGGTTGTAATATTGCGGGTAATCATAAAACAGCTGCCGGCCCAGCAGCGTCATGTCGCGCGCGGTCGACAGATGACCGCTTTGGGTCAGGCCGTGGGCGTTCTTGAAGGTGGTATCCCGCATGCCCATCGATTTCGCGGTGCGGTTCATGCGTTGCGCGAAACGTTCCACCGATCCCTCGATCGCCTCGGCGAGTGCTGTTGCGGCATCGTTGGCAGATTTCACCGCCGCGGCGCGGATGAGATAGCGCAGCGCGATCTTCTGTCCGGACCGCAGGCCAAGCTTGCTTGGCGGCTCTCGGGTGGCGTTGCGCGAGATCGTCACCCTGTCGTCGAGCCCGATCTCGCCGTTCTCGACCGCCTCGAAGACGATATAAAGCGTCATCATCTTGGTCAGCGAGGCCGGATGCAACCGTGTCTCGGCATTGTTGGAATAAAGCACCTTGCCGTTGCGCGCGTCGATCACGTAGCCCGCATAGGGCGCGGCCTCGGCCCGAAGCGGCAACAGGGCGCACAACCCGATCACCGCGATCATGACCAGCCCGATCCGGGCCGGCACACTGTCCCGTTTTTTCATAGATCTGCTCTTTTTCACTGCCTCGCGCCGCCGGTTTTCCGACTGACCTTTTATCTAGTTGTAGCACATAAATGCTTTTGCATAAAGCACTAATCCAAAAGGCATTTCGGTATTTGAAGAAAAGTCAAGCGATACATCTTGCGTGTCCCGGCCAGCCATGCGCCGACACCTACAAGATGTACACGTCAGCGCGACCGCTCATGGTCGAACCGCTGCCGCGCCACCATCTCGTTGCGTTCGGCCTTCTGGTGATCGGCCAGAGAGCGTTCGACATAGCTCAGGTGATCCTCGACCGCGCGCCGGGCCCCCTCCGGGTCGCGCGCCTGCAGCGCCGCGTTGATGGCGCGGTGCTGATCGAGCAGGGCCCCCCGCGTCGTGCGCCGCTTGAACATCACCTGGCGGTTGTAGAACACCCCTTCGCGCAGAAGCTGGAACATCGAGCGCATCATGTGCAGCATGATGACGTTGTGGCTGGCTTCGATGATCGCCATGTGAAATTCGGCGTCGAGGCGCGCCTCGTCCGCGGGATTAGTCTTGCGATGCGCGGCCTCCATCTTTTCCATCAGCTTGCCGATAACCTTCAGATCCGTCTCCGAGGCGTATTGCGCGGCCCGCAGGGCTGCCAGCCCCTCGAGGTCGCGGCGAAAGCTGATATAGTCGAAGACCGCTTCGTCGTGATCGGCGAACAGTCGGATCAGCGCGTCCGAGAATGCGCTGCCAAGGACATCGGCCACGTAAATGCCCGCCCCGGCGCGGGTCGTCAGCAGGCCCTTGTCCTGCAGGTCCGCCACCGCCTCGCGCACCGACGGGCGCGACACCTGGAACTTCTCTGCAAGCTCGCGTTCGGCGGGCAGGCGTTCGCCGGGGCGCAGGATGCCGCGCAGGATCAGCTTCTCGATCTGCCGGGTTACGGCCGCTGGCAAACGTTCCGGGGTCACGGGCTGAAACGGCATCGGCTTATCCCTGAGCTGCATCTCGAAGGATACGGCGAGAGACGGATCCCTACAAGACCGGGATGCGTGGCGCGGGCTTTTCACGCCGGATCTGGACCGGTGAAAAGGTTTCTTAACCCTGCGCGGATCAATATGCGCCATGCGCTGTCTTGCCCTTCTCCTGTGCTCCGCCTTGGCCGCCTGCAACACGCCGGGGCCGCGGTTTCACGGCGTCCCGCCGGTGCGGGTCGAGGTGGGTCAAAGCGTGTTCGACGTGCGCGTCGCGGGTCTCTGGGCCCAGGCCATCCGCTTGACCCCGGAATGGGCGCCGCGCCCGGCGGCGGTGCTGCCACGGGCCGTGGCGGCGATCGAGGCGGTCAGCGGCTGTCGCGCAGCACGACTTGGCGGCGACCAGGCGGTGATGATCGCGCAGCTTGATTGCGGGGCAGGTTCGCCACCGCGCCCGCAGCCGAGCTTCACCTGCGCGGTCGAGGATCTGGGCGAGGGCGAGGAAGATCTGATCTGCCGCCCCTACGGCCCATGATCCGTGGGGGGGTCACAATAGCTTTTCCAGGAAAACCGAGGCCGGGGCCTCGGGATAGGCCCCGAACGGCCCGCACCGGACGAAGCCGTTGCGCGCATAAAGCCTGTGCGCCGCGTCCAGACCTACCCCGGTTTCAAGCTTGAGGGCCGTCAGCCCACGATCCCGGGCCTCGGATTCGAGACGCTGCAAGAGGGCATCCGCCACGCCTCGACCGCGCGCGGCCGAGGCCACGAACATCGACTTCACCTCGCCATAGCCCTCGCGCAGCGCAAGCGCGCCGATGCCGAGGCAGGTCGTTTCGTCGAACGCGGCGAAGAACCGGATATCGGGCGCGCGCAGCGCATCCGGGTCGAGCTGGAAATTTTCCTCCGGCGCATAGAGCGATTGCATCAGAGCGTGGCTTTGCGCAAGTAGCCCGGATGGCCCTGGATGGGTGGGGTCGGCGGGGGTGACCCGATAGGATGCCTCGGCGTGCGATGCGCGCATGGCGATGCCTCTCAAAACAACGATAAAGACGCCAGCTTAGCAGCCCCGTCGCGACAAACAAGCGCCCGTAGCCCCACCATATTTGCAATATCCTGCGGGCGCCTGCGCATTTTGCCCCATATCCTGTGGTTGGCCATTGACAGGCAGGTGCCGCCGCGACCAAACTCACGTTCAACGATTCATTGGCTCCAGGGGCGTGCGTGCAGTTCTCCAAACTCAGGCTGACCGGCTTCAAGAGCTTCGTCGATCCCACCGATCTGATGATCGCCGACGGGTTGACCGGCGTGGTCGGCCCCAATGGCTGCGGCAAGTCGAACCTGCTGGAAGCGCTGCGTTGGGTGATGGGCGAGAACCGCCCCACCGCCATGCGCGGCGACGGGATGGAGGACGTGATCTTCGCCGGCGTCGCCTCGCGCCCGGCGCGCAATTTCGCCGAGGTCGTGCTGCATCTCGACAATTCCGACCGCCTTGCGCCGGCGGCGTTCAACGATGCCGACCACCTCGAGATCGTGCGCCGCGTCACCCGCGATGTGGGCAGCGCGTACAAGGTGAATGCGAAGGATGTACGCGCGCGGGACGTGCAGATGTTGTTCGCCGATGCCTCGACCGGGGCGCATTCGCCGGCGCTGGTGCGGCAGGGGCAGATCTCGGAACTGATCAACGCCAAGCCCAAGGCGCGACGCCGGGTACTCGAAGAGGCGGCGGGCATTTCCGGCCTCTACCAGCGGCGCCACGAGGCCGAGCTGAAGCTGCGCGCCGCCGAAACCAATCTCGCGCGGGTCGACGACGTGGTCGAGCAACTCGCCAGCCAGTTGGCGCAGCTGGCGCGGCAGGCCAAGCAGGCGGCGCGCTACCGCCAGATCGGCGAGGAATTGCGACAGGCCGAAGGGATGCTGTTCTACCGCCGCTGGAAGGAGGCCGATCTTGCCCATGCCGCGGCCGGCGAGGATCTGCGTGCCTGCACCACCGAGGTGGCGCGCAGCGAGGCCGCCGCGCGCAAGGCCGCCGAGCTGCGGGTCAGCGCGGACGAGGCCATTCCCGGCGCGCGCGAGGAAGAGGCGATCGCGGCGGCGATCCTGCAGCGGCTGGTGGTCGAGCGCGACACGCTGGCCGAGCAGGAGAGCACGGCGCGCGACCGGATCGCGACGCTGGAGGGCCGCATCGCGCAGCTGGCCCGCGACATCGACCGCGAGACGGGGCTTAACCGCGATGCGGGCGAGACGATCACCCGGCTCGAGGCCGAGGCGGCGGATCTGGCGGAGGCGGCACAAGGCCATCACGAGCGTCTTTCCGCCGCGCAATCCGAGGCCGAGGAGGCCGCGCAAATCCTGCAGGAGCGCGAGGCGGATCTGGGTCAGATGACCGAGGACATGGCGCGCCTGTCGGCGCGGCACCAATCCGCGCAACGCCTGATCGACGACCATCGCAAGACCGTAGCGCGCAGCGAGGCCGAGGCCGAGCGCGCGCGCAGCACCCAAACGCAGTCGCAGGCGGCGCTGGAAAAGGCCCGGACCGATCACGCCGCCGCCACCGAGGCCGAAGCGCGCGCCGTCGCCGCGGCGCAGGCCGCCGAGACCGCGCTGGAAGCCGCGAGTGCCGCGTTGATCGAGGCGCAGGGCCTTGAGGCCGACGCCCGCGCCGCCCGGTCCGAGACCGAGGGCGAGACCGGCGCACTGCGCGCAGAGGTCAAGGCGCTGACCAGGCTGGTTGCGCGTGACAGCAAAGAGGGCGCACAGGTTCTCGATGCGGTGCAGGTTGCGCCGGGCTACGAGACGGCGTTCGGCGCGGCCCTCGCCGATGATCTGCGCGCGCCCGAGGTCGCCGTGGACGGACCGTCTGGCTGGGCGCTGCTGCCGGACTATTCCGCGCCGCAGCCCTTGCCCGAAGGGGTCACGCCGCTTGCCGCGCATGTCACGGTGCCCGATGTGCTGGCGCGCCGGTTGGGGCAGGTGGGTCTGGTCGATGCCGTCGACGCGCCGCATCTGCACGCGCATCTGAAGCCCGGTCAGCGGCTGGTCAGCCTCGCCGGCGATCTCTGGCGGTGGGACGGTCTGCGCGCCCGCGCCGAGGACGCGCCGAGCGCCGCGGCGCTGCGTCTGCAACAGCTCAACCGGTTGCAAGAGCTTCGGCAGCAACTGGAGCATGCCGAGGCCCGCGCCGAGGCGGCGGCGCGCGCGCATGACGACTTGCGCGCCACACTGGAGCAACGCAGCGCCGAGGATCGCGCGGCCCGAGAGGCGCGGCGCGCTGCCGATACCGCCGTGAACGAGGCCAATCGCGCGCTCAGCCGGGCTGAGGCGGATCGCAACCTCGCGCAGTCGCGGCTGGACCAGCTGGGGCTTTCGGTCAGCCGTCACGAGGACGAGGCGACGGCGGCGCGCGCGGCCCTCGCCGAGGCCGAGACGGCGCTGGCGGGGCTGGGCGATCTGGACGCGATGCGCGGCGCGCTCGACGACATCAAGGTGACCGTCGAGGCGGCGCGCATGACGATGATGACCAGGCGCTCGACTGCCGACGAGCTGCGCCGCGAGGGCGAGCGCCGGGAGCGCCGCGCCGGGGAGATCGCCAAGGAGATCGGCGGCTGGCGCCGCCGGCTGGAGACCGCCGAGACGCGCAGCACGGAACTGATCGCGCGCAAGGACGAGGCCGAGGCGGAACTGGCCGAGGCGCGCGATGTCCCCGACACGCTGGCCGCCAAGCGTGCCGATCTCGGCGCCGAGATCACCCGGGGCGAGGCTCGGCGCGCGGCCGCCGCGGATGCGCTGTCGGCCGCGGAAGGGGCGGCGCGGCAGGCCGCGCTCGACGAACGCGACGCGGAACGCCGCGCCGGTGAGGCACGCGAGGCACGCGCCCGCGCCGAGACCCGCGTCGAGGCCGCGCGCGAGGCCCGCGACCAGGCGGCGGCGCGCATCGACGAGGTGCTCGAGCTGACGCCCGAGGCGCTGTTCGAAAGCCTTGGCGTCGATCCCGACAGTATGCCCGATACCGACAGCATCGAAACGGACGTGGCGCGGCTGAAACGCCAGCGCGAGGCGCTTGGCGCGGTCAACCTGCGCGCCGAGGAAGACGCGCGCGAGGTCGAGGCCGAGCATGGAAGCCTCTGCACCGAAAAGGCCGATCTGGAAGAGGCGATCAAGACGCTGCGCGGCGGCATCGCGGGCCTCAACCGCGAGGGGCGCGCGCGGCTGCTGACCGCCTTCGACCAGGTCAACGCCAATTTCGGGATGCTGTTCCGGCATCTTTTCGGCGGCGGCGAGGCGAAGCTGGCGCTGGTCGAGAGCGACGATCCGCTCGAGGCGGGCCTCGAGATCATGTGCCAGCCGCCGGGCAAGAAGCTGTCGACGCTGAGCCTTCTGTCGGGGGGAGAGCAGACCCTGACCGCGCTGGCGCTGATCTTCGCCGTGTTTCTCGCCAACCCGGCGCCGATCTGCGTGCTCGACGAGGTCGACGCGCCGCTCGACGATGCCAACGTGACGCGGTTCTGCGACATGCTGGACGAGATGTGCCGCCGCACCGACACAAGGTTCCTGATCATCACGCACCACGCCGTCACGATGAGCCGGATGGACCGCCTGTTCGGGGTGACGATGGCCGAGCAGGGCGTCAGCCAGCTTGTCTCGGTCGATCTGCGCAAGGCCGAAGCGATGGTGGCGTAAGATCGCCGCAACGATCCCATTTTTACCTTTTCTTCACCTTGTTGTTAAGTTGAAATGGTCTTGCATGCCATTTCAGCGGAAGGAGGTGATCAGGCTGAGTGATAATGACTTTCGGAAATGGACGATTGTTCTTGCAGCGACGACGCTGCTGGTGACGGTAATCCGGCTTTTGATGGGGCTGTAACGTTCCTGAGAAAGAAAAGACCCTGCGAAGTTACCGCTTCGCAGGGTCACGTTTTCGGTTGTCAGACTGAAAACGACTTTCGGATGGTGAAGATATTGCCAAGTTGTTAGCGAATAGTAAAGCGGGCTTCGCCACCCAATGCAAAACGCCGCCCCGGTCAGGAGCGGCGTTCGCGGTGTCGCACGGGGGGCGGATCTTCAGAAACCGAGGCCGGCATACTTGTTCTTGAACTTCGAGACGCGGCCGCCGGCATCCATCAGGCGAGAGGTGCCGCCGGTCCAGGCCGGGTGCACCGACGGGTCGATGTCGAGCGACAGCGTGTCGCCCTCGGCCCCGTAGGTGGAGCGCATCTGCACGATGGTCCCGTCGGTCATCTTCACGTCGATGACGTGGTAATCGGGGTGGATGTTCTTTTTCATGGTGCCAGTCCTCAGGTCGACTTGAACTTGCGGGGCTTGTAAGTGGTGTCTTCCACGATGCGGGCGGACTTGCCGCGACGCTCGCGCAGGTAGTAGAGCTTGGCGCGGCGGACGCGGCCGCGGCGGATCACCTCGATCTTGTCGATATTGGTCGAATAGAGCGGGAAGATACGCTCCACCCCTTCGCCGAACGAAATCTTGCGGACGGTGAAGGATCCGGCGATGCCGTGGCCGTTCTTGCGGCTGATGCACACGCCCTCGAAGGCCTGCACCCGGCTGCGCGTGCCCTCGGTCACCTTGTAGCCGACGCGGATCGTGTCGCCGGCCTTGAAATCGGGAATTGTCTTCCCGAGCGAGGCGATCTGTTCCGCCTCGAGTTGCGCGATAATATCCATCGCTGGTCTCCTGAACTGATTGCGGTTCGCGCCGCAAATTTCATGTCGCGTCCCAGAGAGCTCTTGGTCTTCTTCCGGGTCCGTCCCCGAAGATAGAGGGGCGCCCGCCAGAGGTTCAGGGTCGTCTTCTCGTTTCGCGTCGTTGCATCCGGCGATCGCGGTGGACCGAAGAAGATCCTGCGACGGGGCCGCCATTGCGTGCACGCCCGGCACGGCGCACCGCCCCGAACGCTGCGCGTATAGGCGAGTTCGGAGCCCGGATCAAGGCGTCTTGCGCGTCGTGGCGAGGTGTTTTTCCAAAAGATCCGGCCGGCGCTCGGCGGTCAGCCTTTCGGACATCTCGCGGCGCCACTCTGCGACCCGCGCGTGATCGCCCGAGGTCAGGACCTCTGGGATGCGCCGGCCCTGCCATTCGGCGGGCCGGGTGTAGTGCGGATGCTCCAGAAGGCCTCTGGAATGGCTTTCGTCCTGCGCGCTTGCGGCATTGCCCAGAACGCCGGGAAGCAGCCGCACGCAGGCGTCGATCACCGCCTGTGCCGCGATATCGCCGCCGGTCATGACGAAATCCCCCAGCGAGACCTCTTCGATGCCGTGATGTTCGATCACCCGCTCGTCGAGGCCCTCGAAGCGGCCGCAGATGAGCGTCACGCCCGGCCCGTCCGCCAGCCGCTGCGCCATCGCCTGATCGAAGCGCTGCCCGCGCGGGCTGAGATAGATCAGCGGCGCGTTGTCCGGCGCCGTTCGCTGCGCCTGCGCGATGGCGCGGTCCATGACATCGGCGCGCAGCACCATGCCCGCACCGCCGCCGGCCGGCGTATCGTCGACATTGCGATGCCGCCCCTCGCCGAACGGGCGCAGGTCGATGGCATCGAGCGTCCACAGCCCGTCCTTCAGCGCGCGGCCCGTCAGGCTTTCGCCCAGGATTCCGGGAAAGGATTGCGGCAGCAACGTGATGACCTGAGCGCGCCATGTGTCGGCGCGTTCGCGGTTGGGCGAGATCAACTCGCGCGGCTGCAGGGTGGCGCGGATGGATTTGGTGCCGTGGGATCTGGCTTTGTCGGTCATGTCAGCCCCTCGGGCGGGTCGGCGATGATCCGGCCCGCAGCGAGATCGACGGTCGGCACGGCCTCGCGCGTGAAGGGCAGCAGCACCGTCTCGGACTGACCGGGCGCGTGCAGTTCCAGCAGGTCCGTCGCCCCATGATTGAGCACCGCGTGCACCCGGCCAAGCGGCGTGCCGCCGGTGTCGAAGACCTCGAGCCCGACAAGATCGGCGTGGTAGAACTCGTCATCGGGCAAGGCGGGCAGGCGATCGCGCGGCACGTAAAGACGCGTGCCGCGCAAGCTGTCGGCCTGTTCCTTTGTCGCGACGCCAGAGAGCCGCGCGGTCAGCGCGCCCGAGGTCTGGCCGGTGAGGGTCACGTCGAAGCGGTGCGCCCGGTCCTCGGACAGAAGCGGCGCGTAGCCGGCGATATCCTCGGGCGTGGCGGTGAAGCTTTTGAGCCGCACCTCGCCCTTGACGCCGAAGGCGCCGGCAAGTGCGCCGACGCAGATCAGGGTGTTGTCGGTCACGCGGGCCTCGCGAGGCGATGCGCGCTTCGCAAGCAGAATGGCATATGCATTAGCGCACCTCGACGGGCAACGAGGCGCGGCGCGTTTCCCATCCGGCTTGTTCAAGCTCGGGGGTGTCGCTGGTCTCTTCGGGCCAGCCCACGCAGAGATAGGCCACCAGCGCCCAGTCGTCGGGAATCTCTAGGGCGCGCGCCAGGTCATCGGGGTCGAGGATCGACACCCAGCCCACGCCGAGGCCGTGCGCGCGGGCGGCCAGCCAGAACTGGGTGACCGCGCCCACCACGGAATAGCGCCGCATCTCGGGCATGGTCTGCGCGCCGAGGCCCGCGCCCTTGTCGGTACTCTCGTCGCAGAAGACCGCCAGTTGCACCGGTGCGTCCTGCATGCCTGAAAGCTTCAGGCTGCTGTAAAGCCGCGCGGTGTCGCCGGAATAGCCGGCCAGCGCGCGCGCATTGGCGGCGCGGTAATTGTCGAGGGCGGCGGCGCGCGCCGTGGCCGAGCGCAGTTCGACCACGCGCCACGGCTCGCTCAGCCCCACCGAGGGGGCCAGCATGAAAGTGTCGAGGCAATCGCGCAACAGCGTCGCGTCCACGGGATCGGTGCGGAAGCGGCGCACGTCGCGCCGCCACCGCATGAGATCGCGCAGATCGGCCTGGAAGCCTTCGGAAAACATCGACATTCCCGGTGCTCCGCCCGGTTACTCGGCCGGGGCCTCGGCGGCGCGGGCGGCACGTTTCTCGGTGCGTTCCTGCGCCTTCTTGCCGGGAACCGCCTTTTTCATGTTGGCGCGCTCTTTCTTGGGCAGCACCTCGGCGGCCTCCAGCATGCGGCTGATCCGGTCGGTCGGCTGCGCGCCCTGATCGAGCCAGTGCTTGATGCGCTCGACATTCATCTTGACGCGCTCTTCGCTGTCCTTGGGCAGAAGCGGGTTGTAGATGCCCAGCTTTTCAAGGAAGCGGCCGTCGCGCGGCATCCGGCTGTCGGCCGCGACGATGCGGTAGAACGGGCGTTTCTTGGAGCCTGCACGGGCGAGGCGGATCTTCATGGCCATTGGGTATCTCCTTTGATGGCGTGAGGGATCGGGTTTGGATCGGGCGCCGGGCCGGGGCCGTGCGTCCTACGACTGGTGCCGCTGGTGATGATGGATCACCTCGGCGATGATGAAATTCAGGAACTTGCGGGCGAACTCGGGGTCGAGATCCGCCGCTTGCGCAAGCTCTTCGAGACGTTCGATCTGCGCGGCCTCGCGCGCCGGATCGGACGGCGGCAGGTCGTGCTCGGCCTTCAGCCGGCCCACGGCCTGGGTATGCTTGAACCGCTCGGCCAGCGTGAAGACGAGGATCGCGTCCAGCCGGTCGATGCTCTGGCGATGCTCGCCCAGAAGGGTGGCGGCGCGGGTGGCGGGGTCAGTCAACTTGCATCCCCCCGGGTTGGGCGGTCGGATCGCGGTGATGTCTCATGCGTAGGCCTCGACGGAGCCGTCGTCATCCGGGCCGTGGCCTTCGGGGCCGGGGTGGCGGTAGAGGTAATCGCGGCCCATCGAGATGTTGTCGTATTCGCGTTCGAACCAGCAGCCCAGACGTTCGGCAAGCGCGATCGAGCGGGTGTTGCCGGGGACGATGTTCGAGGTGAGCGTGCGCATCCCGAGATCCTCGTAGGCGTAGCGGCGCGCACGCAGCGCGGCCTCGTGGGCGATGCCGCGCCCCTCGAACCCGTCGAAGACCACCCAGCCCAGTTCCGGCTCGGGCCAGCCTTCGGGGTTCCAGATGCCGGTGATGCCGGCGGGCCGGCCGGTGTCGCGGTCCTGAATCGTGAAATAGCCGTAGCCGTGGATGTGCCAGTGCCCGACATTGAGCGCGAACCAGCGCCACGCGTCGCCGCGATGCGCCGCCGCTCCGAAGCCCGCCGCGCGGTCCTGGTCCAGAAGAAAGGCGATCATCGGTTCGATGTCGCGGGGTTCCGGCCCGCGCAGGGTCACGCTTCGGGATTCGAGGAGAGGGGCGTTGGTCAGCGGCATCACGACACCCCCGGCCGGGCGGCCCGTGGCGCGGTCGCGGTCGCGGACGAGTATTTAGTGAAAGATGAAGCCGGGGCACAGATCATGGTCATTTCTTCTTGCCGAATCCCGACAGGCCCGGGGGCAGCGACGAACCGCCACCCATGCCGCCCGGCATCCGGCCGCCCATGGCCTTGGCCGCCTCTTCCATCGCGCGGGGGTCGTTCATGTCGGGCATGCCGGCGCCGCCCTTGCCCATCATGCCGCCGAGCGCCTGCTTGAGCGAGTTGCGCCCGCCCTTCTTGCCGAGCTTCTTCATCATGTCGGCCATCTGGCGGTGCATCTTCAGCAGCTTGTTGAGATCCGACACCTCCTGGCCCGCGCCCCGCGCGATGCGTTTCTTGCGGTTGGCCTGCAGCAGGGCGGGGTTGGCGCGTTCCTTTTTCGTCATCGACTGTATCAGGGCGATCTGGCGTTTGATCGCGGTGTCGTCGAAGCCCGCATCCTGCACCTGCCTGGCCATCTTGCCCATGCCGGGCATCATCCCCATCAGGCCTTCCATGCCGCCCATCTTCTGCATCTGTTCGAGCTGGCTGCGCAGGTCGTTCATGTTGAACTGGCCCTTCTGCATGCGGCGCATCATGCGTTCGGCCTGCTCTGCCTCGAGGGTTTCCTGGGCCTTTTCCACCAGCGCCACGATATCGCCCATCCCGAGGATGCGGCCCGCGATGCGCTCCGGCTCGAAGATCTCGAGCGCGTCGAGCTTTTCGCCCAGGCCCACGAAGCGGATCGGCTTGCCGGTGATCGCGCGCATCGACAGCGCCGCCCCGCCGCGCCCGTCGCCGTCCATCCGGGTGAGCACCACGCCGGAGACGCCGATCTTGTCGTCGAATTCGGTGGCGACGTTCACGGCGTCCTGCCCCGTCAGCCCGTCGACCACCAGCAGCGTCTCGCGCGGGTTGGCCACGTCGCGCACCGCCACGGCCTGCGCGATCAGTTCGGAATCGATATGCAGCCGGCCCGCGGTATCGAGCATGTAGACATCGTAGCCGCCAAGGCTGGCCTGAGTTTTCGCGCGTTTGGCGATGGCGACGGGATCCTCGCCCTTCACGATCGGCAGGGTGTCGACCCCGATCTGCCGACCGAGAATGGCGAGCTGGTCCATCGCCGCGGGGCGGTTGGTGTCGAGAGACGCCATCAGCACCTTCTTGCCGTCGCGGTCGCGCAGGCGCTTGGCGAGCTTGGCGGTGGTGGTGGTCTTGCCCGAGCCCTGCAGGCCGACCATCAGGATCGGCGCGGGCGGGTTGTCGATTTTCAGCGCGTCCGGGTCGTCCGGCCCGCGCAGCGTGTCGATCAGCGCGTCATGCACGATCTTGACGACCTGCTGGCCCGGTGTGACCGAGCGGGTGACCGCCTGTCCGGTGGCCTCTTTCTCGACGCGCTTGATGAAATCGCGGGCCACCGGCAGCGACACGTCGGCCTCGAGCAGCGCGACGCGCACCTCGCGCAGGGCGGTCCTGACATCGTCCTCGGAAAGCGCGCCCTGCCTGGTCAGCCGGTCGAGGACACCCGAGAGGCGTTCGGACAGATTTTCAAACATCACTCTGGCTCCTGTCGCCGGTGGTTGTCTGCCGCCCGATATGGGGGCGACGGTTCAAACGATAAATGCCCCCGTGGGCGCAACGCGCTGACGGGGGGCGATCCCGGACCGCGCCCGGGACCGGACGCGGGTCGCCTCCGGGATGAACAACCGTGTACGCCGGCGCCGGAATGGTGTCAAGCGAGCCGTGACCGCGGCGTGACCGCGTTGAAGGCAGGGGCTTCGGGGACGCAAGGTTTACGTTTGCTGGGCGGTTGCGATGTGCGTGAAACATCCTAGGATGCCGCCAAGATCCGGTGTCGGAACAGACCGGCAGGCGCCGGTCTTCAGGAAATGCGAGGCGGGCGGCAATGGAGAACTGGGACGAGGTGCGCACCGCCTATCATGTCGCGCGGGTGGGCACCGTGAGCGGCGCGGCGGAGGTGCTGGGCGTGCATCACGCGACCGTCATCCGTCACATCGACGCGTTGGAGGACCGCCTGGGCGTCAAGCTGTTCCAGCGCCACGCGCGCGGATATACCGCTACCGAGGCCGGCGCCGACCTGCTGCGCGTGGCGCAGACCACCGACGAGCAGTTCAGCCAGCTGGCCGGGCGGATCAAGGGGCGCGGCAAGGACGTCTCGGGCGAGTTGGTCGTGACCTCGATCGGCGGGTTGAGCCATCTGCTGGCGCCCGCACTGGCCGAGTTCCAGCAGGGCTATCCTGACCTCGTGGTGCGCTACCTGACCGGAGAGCGCCTGTTCCGGCTGGAATACGGCGAGGCGCATGTGGCGATACGGGCGGGCGCGGTGCCCGATCAGCCCGACAACGTGGTGCAGCCGTTCTTCCGGCAGGATTTCGCGCTCTACGCCAGCGAAGCTTATGTTGCGCGCCACGGGCTGCCGGCCGACAGCACGGAGTTCGGCGCGCATCGCTTCGTCGGTGGCGACGACCCCGAGACGCGTGCGCCCTTCCTGCGCTGGCTGCACGACACCGTGCCCCCCGACGCGATGGTGTTTCGCAGCGGCGATGTGCATGCCCAATGCGACGCGATCCTCGCCGGGGCGGGGATCGGTTTCACCTCGGTACTGCAGGCCAAGGCGCTGCCGGGGCTGGTGCAGGTGATGCCGCCGCGCACCGACTGGGCGGCGCCGCTATGGCTGGTCACGCATATGGATCTGCACCGCACCACCAAGGTTCAGGCGTTGCTGTCCTTCCTGAAGGCGCGGGCGCGTGGGTGGCAGGACGACTGAGCGCGCGGTCACAGGAACCCGGCCTCGCGAAGATCACTGCGCAGGCGCTGCAGCGCGGCGGCGTCGCCCGCATCCGCGCTCTGCGACAGCGCGGCGCTGGTCCAGAGATCGGCATCGGCGAAGCCGGTCAACTGGCGTGCGATGGCCTCGAAGACAGGCTGTCGCGTGCGCCGCTGGATGAGGCCCACCCGCGCGCCGCGCGGCATCGCGAAGGCCGCGAGATGAAAGGCCGAGCCGTCGGGACCGACGATCATGCTTGCGTTTCGGTAGCGCGCGATCTGCTCCGCGACAGACAGTCGTTCGGGATGGAGGATGTCGAAGCCCGCTCGCGACATCCAGCGCTCGATCCCGTGCTCGCCGGGGACCTGTTGCGAGGGGTTCTTCAGCCGGCGGCGCGAGAGGTAGAGCTTGGCGGCACCCGGGCCCGTGCGGGGTCTCTCGGGGGCGATGGCGGGCACGTGGCGGCGCATGTAGGCGCGCGCCTCGGGCGTTCCGTGCGACCAGTCGAGATGGCCGAAGCCCTGCGTGGGCACCACCGCCGCGTCCACCCGTGTCGGCGTCTCGACCAGGTGCATCGGCAGGCCCTGCGCCAGCCCCGTCAGCAGCGGCCCGAGACGGCGGCGCAGCACCGCCGCTATGTCGCGACCGGCCATCGGGATCAGCAGGATGCCGTCGGGCCGCGACGACAGGTGGTCGAGAGCCCAGAGCCGCGGCGTCGCCTCCATCAGGAAATGGCCGAAATGGTGCCGTCCGACCCCGGCGTAAAGCCAGCGGCCGGGCAGGTGGGTGATCGCCTCGTCGGGCGGTGCTGGATCCGGTGTGACGCGGTGGCCGGAAAGCCGCGTGCGGGCGGCGGGAACGGGTGCGCCCTCCTCGTCGATCACGCCGCAGGCGGGATCGCCGGGGCCGCGCATCGGCACGATGGTGGCGCCGGGGACAAGAGTGATGGCGGCGGCGGGAAGGCCGTGCGCGTCAGCCGTCATCCGGCCGGTCGCCGGGCAGTTCGGCTTGCAGGAACCGCTCGAACGCGTCGAGATGCACCGCCTCGAACTGGCCAAAGCCCTGCATCCAGATCGAGGCGTCGCGCAGCGCGTCGGGCTCCAGCTTGCACCACTTGAGGCGGCCGCGCTGCTCCTGGCTGATCAGGCCGGCGCGGCTGAGGATGCCGAGATGCTTGGAAACCGCCGCGAGGCTCATCTCGAACGGGGCGGCGACATCGGTGACCGCCATGTCGTCTTCCAGCAGCATCGACAGGATCGCGCGCCGGGTGGGGTCGGCGAGGGCTGCGAAAACCGTGTCGAGAGCGCGGGCCTTGTCCATGCGCCTCATAAGCCCGAGCGTGCGCGGTGCGTCAACGGCAATCCCGCCAGTGCGCGGAAATTGGGGCGGTTTTTGCCGGCATTGCGCCGCAAAAGGGGTTTGATCTGGGGCAAAGCGATGGCAGGCTGAACAGGCTAGCGTTTGATGCGACACCGGAAACCGCGAAAGGAAAAGACATGTTTTCGAAGATAATGGTCCCCGTCGACCTGGTCCACAAGGAAACCCTGCAAAAGGCGCTCGACGTGGCGGGCGACATCGCCAAGCTTTACGGTGCCAGTATCGACGTGGTCAGCGTCGGCGGCGAGCTGCCAAATCAGTTAGGCCACACGCCGCGCGAATTCGGCGACCAGTTGCAGGGTTTCGCAGACGAGCTGCGAGAGAAATACGGCGTGACGGTCAAGGCCGATCCGCTGATGGCGCATGACCCGGCGGTCGAGACGACCTCGGAACTGATGAAGGGGATCGAGAAGATCGGCGCCGACCTCGTGATCATGGCCAGCCATGAGCCCGGCTTCTTCGAGCATATCTTCAGTTCGCATGGCGGCTACATCGCGCAGCACGCCAAGGTGTCGGTCTTCGTGGTGCGCTGACGCTCAACCATCGGGTTGAACATGACAGGCACGTCCCGGCCGTGGGCCGGGACAGGTCACGCCGCCGACGCGACGGGCCAGCCCTTCCATAAAATAAATATCTTTCAACGACTTGCGCGCGGGCCCGCGCGCCGCCGCGGGGCCTTGACTCGGACGGCCGCGCGACATAGCCACGGCGCAACTTCCGAAGAGGGTGCACGCGTGTCCGACCCCGACCCCAGCGATCACATGGCGAAGCTCGAAGAGCGGCTGGCCAGGCTTCGCGGCAAGGACGCGCAGAAACCCCATCAGGAAGAGCACTATTCGCAGGCGCAACACGCCTGGCGGATGGTGATAGAACTTGTGGCCGGTCTGATGATCGGTTTCGGCATGGGATACGGTCTGGACCTGCTGTTGGGGACAATGCCGATATTCCTCGTGATATTCACCCTGCTCGGCTTCGCCGCGGGCATCAAGACGATGATGCGCAGCGCCGCCGAGATGCAGAAAGACGCGGAAACGCCCGACACGGGCGCGGATGAGAGGGACAAGGATGGCGACTGACGCGCAAGGGGCCGACGGAAGCGGTCTGGAATTCCACCCGATGGACCAGTTTCTGGTGCAACCGCTTTTCGGCGACGGGGCGGTCGGCATCTTCACGCTGACCAACGTGACGCTGTGGATGGCCATCACGGTTCTGGCGGTGTTCGCATTGCTGGTGCTGTGCACCAGCGGACGCGCCACGATCCCGAGCCGCATGCAGTCGGTCGCCGAACTGGCCTATGACTTCGTGCGCAAGATGGTCGAGGATGTCGCGGGCAAGGATGCGCTTGTGTTCTTTCCCTACATCCTGACGCTGTTCATGTTCATCGTCTTCGCGAATTTCCTCGGGCTGCTGCCGATGGCGTTCACCACCACCAGCCATATCGCGGTCACGGCCGTGCTGGCGCTGATGGTGTTCTTCGCGGTCACCATCCTTGGCTTCGTGAAGAACGGCACCGCGTTTCTCGGCATCTTCTGGGTAAAGTCGGCGCCGCTGCCGCTGCGCCCGGTGCTCGCGATCATCGAGATCATCTCGTATTTCGTGCGCCCGGTAAGCCATTCCGTGCGTCTGGCGGGCAACATGATGGCCGGGCACGCCGTGATCAAGGTCTTCGCGGGCTTCAGCCAAGTCGCGCTGATCGCGCCGCTGTCGATCCTTGCGGTCGTCGCGATGTACGGGCTGGAGGTGCTGGTCGCCTTCATCCAGGCCTATGTGTTCACCATCCTGACCTGCGTCTATCTCAAGGATGCGCTTCACCCGCATCACTGACGGCCAAGTTTCACGACCGGCGCGCGGTCCTCGCGCGCCGCACGATCACCTCTGACACTGCCAATTCCAAACCAAGGAGACATCTCATGGAAGGCGATATCGCACAACTGGGTCAATATATCGGTGCCGGCCTCGCAGGCATCGGTTCGGGCGCCGCGGCCATCGGTGTGGGCCACGTGGCCGGCAACTTCCTCGCCGGCGCGCTGCGCAACCCCTCGGCGGCGGCCGGCCAGACCGCCACGCTGTTCATCGGCATCGCGTTCGCGGAAGCCCTCGGGATCTTTTCGTTCCTCGTGGCGCTGCTGCTGATGTTCGCGGTCTGAGCAAGGCGCATCCTTGATCCCTGCGGTCGGGGGGCGGCGTTGCGCGGCTCCCCGGTCTGACCGGAACATTCCCCGAGGAGGACGCCATGGCGACCGAAACGCAAGGGGCCGAGTCCGCCCAAGGGCTGCCCCAGCTAGATCCGACGACTTTCGGCAACCAGATCTTCTGGCTTCTGGTCGCCCTCGTCGCGATCTACCTGATCCTGTCGCGCGTCGCATTGCCGCGCATCGCGTCGGTGCTGGCCGAGCGGCAGGGGACGATCACCAACGATCTAACCGCGGCCGAGGATCTGAAAGCCAGGGCCGCCGAGGCGGAAGAGGCTTACAAGAAAGCCCTCGCCGATGCGCGCGCCGAGGCGCAGAGCATCATTGCCGAGACAAAGGCGGGCATCAAGGCGGATCTTGAAAAGGCCAATGCCGAGGCCGATGAAGAGATCGCCAAGAAGACCGCCGAGGGAGAAAAGCGGATTGCCGAGATCCGCGAAGAGGCCATCGAAAGCGTGCGCGAGGTCGCCCGCGACACGACCGGCGAGATCGTGGTCGCCATGGGCGGCAAACCCGACGACAAGGCGGTCGAGGCCGCCGTCGCCGCACAGATGAAGGGATAGCGCCATGAGACCGATGCTGACGCTTGCAGCACTTGGCGCCGCCAGCCCCGCATGGGCGGCAGAGGGCGCGTTCTTTTCGCTGTCCAACACCGACTTCGTCGTCCTGATAGCGTTCCTGCTGTTTATCGGGGTGCTCGTCTACTACAAGGTGCCCGGTCTGCTGGGCCGCAAGCTGGACGAGCGCGCAGAGCGCATCCGCTCCGAACTCGACGAGGCCCGCGAGATCCGCAAGGAGGCAAAAGAGCTTCTGGAAAGCTTCGAGCAGAAGCAGAGGGACGTTCAGGCGCAGGCCGACCGGATCGTGGCGCAAGCCAAGGAAGAGGCTGAGCAATCCGCGAAAGAGGCCAAGGAAGACATCCAGCGGTCGATCGAGCGGCGGATGCAGGCCGCAGAAGACCAGATTGCCAGCGCCGAGGCGCGCGCGGTGCGTGACATCCGCGACCAGGCCGTTTCGGTGGCTGTCGCAGCGGCGCGGCAGGTGATCACCAAGCAGATGACCGCCGAGGACCGCAACGCGCTGATCGACTCGGCGATCGACGAGGTCAGGGCCAAGCTGCACTGAGTGCCGTTCCAGGGAATGCGGCAAAGGGGCCCGGGTCGGCAGAGACCCGGGCCCCTTGCTATTTCGCGCGACGCCTCGGGCGGGGGTGGTCAAGCTGTGATCACGGCATTATTTTCGTGATCACAAGCCCCGCAATTTTTGCGTCCTATTGTCCTTTTGCGGAGATTTTCGCGCGTAACAGGTGACATTGCCCGCGAAAGGTACCAAAACGACACTAGCAAGCACGGCCTTGCGTCGCCGCCAGACCAAAGGACCAAAGGAGCTTCCTAATGGAGCAAACCGATCAATCCCGCATTCATCCGGTGGAGCCGGTGGAACGCCCGCTCTCGCCGCATCTGCAGATTTACCGGCCGCAGGTGACATCCATCTCGTCGATCCTGACACGGATCACCGGCAACGCGCTGATCGTGGCCTCGCTGCTGATCGTGTGGTGGTTGCTCGCAGCCGCGACCTCCGAGGAGTATTTCCGCACCGCCGACGCGGTGCTGACCTCGTGGTTCGGCGATCTGGTGCTGATCCTGTCGCTCTGGGCGGTCTGGTATCACTACCTCGCCGGCCTGCGGCATCTGGTCTGGGATGCTGGCAAGGGGCTGGATCTGCCGACCGCCGAGATGATGGGCTGGGGCTGCATCATCGGGTCGGTCGTTCTGACCGTCATCACGCTGCTTCTGGTTTGAGGAGAGTCCCATGCGTTACATCACCCCGCTGAAACAGGCTGAGAACAAGGGCGCGGCCGGCACCGGCACCGACCATCACTGGTTCATGATCGTGAGCAGTGTGGGTCTCGCGCTGATCATCCCGGTCTTTCTCGTGGCATTCGGTCGCGCACTCGGCGGCGACCGCACCGAGGTGCTCGCGACCTTTTCCAACCCGCTCATGGCGATCCTGACCGGCCTCGTGATCTTTTTCGGACTGCGGCATTTCGCGGCAGGTGCCCAGACGATGATCGAGGATTACAGCCAGGGCGGCACTCGCCGGGGGCTGATTATTGCAGTGACCATTCTAAGTTACGCGATGATAGCCGTGGGGCTGTTCGCCCTTGCCAAGATTGCGCTGTGAGGAACTGAATGATGGCTGCTTATGAATACGAAACGCATGATTACGATGTCGTGGTCATCGGCGCCGGCGGCGCCGGGCTGCGCGCCACTCTCGGCATGGCCGAGCAGGGGCTGCGCACGGCCTGCGTGACGAAGGTGTTTCCCACGCGGTCGCACACCGTGGCCGCGCAAGGCGGCATCGCCGCCAGCCTTGGCAACATGGGCCCCGACAGCTGGCAATGGCACATGTACGACACGGTGAAGGGGTCGGACTATCTCGGCGACACCGACGCGATGGAATATCTCGCCCGAGAGGCCCCCAAGGCAGTCTACGAGCTCGAGCATTACGGCGTCCCTTTCTCGCGCACCGAGGAAGGCACGATTTATCAGCGCCCCTTCGGCGGGCACACCACAGAATACGGCGAAGGCCCTCCCGTGCAGCGCACCTGCGCGGCCGCGGACCGCACCGGGCATGCCATCCTGCACACGCTCTACGGCCAGAGCCTGAAGGAAAAGGCCGAGTTCTACATCGAGTATTTCGCCATCGACCTGATCATGACCGACGGCGCCTGTACCGGCGTCGTGTGCTGGAAGCTCGACGATGGCACGATGCATGTCTTTAACGCCAAGTCCGTGGTGCTGGCGACCGGCGGGTATGGCCGCGCTTATTTCAGCGCCACATCGGCGCATACCTGCACCGGCGATGGCGGCGGCATGGTGGCCCGCGCCGGGCTGCCGCTGCAGGACATGGAATTCGTGCAGTTCCACCCGACCGGCATCTTCGGCGCCGGCTGCCTGATCACCGAAGGCGCGCGCGGCGAGGGAGGGTACCTGACCAATTCGGAGGGCGAGCGTTTCATGGAACGCTATGCGCCCAACTACAAGGACCTTGCGCCGCGCGACTATGTCAGCCGCTGCATGACCATGGAGATCCGCGAGGGCCGTGGCGTGGGGACCGGCAAGGATCACATCCACCTTAACCTTTCGCACCTGCCGCCCGAGGCGCTGCATTCGCGGCTGCCCGGTATTTCCGAGTCGGCCAAGATTTTCGCCGGCGTTGACGTCACCAAGCAGCCGATCCCGGTGCTGCCGACCGTGCATTACAACATGGGCGGGATCCCCACGAATTACTGGGGTGAAGTGCTGAACCCGACCAAGGACAACCCGACCGCGGTCGTGCCTGGCCTGATGGCCGTGGGCGAAGCAAGCTGCGCGTCGGTGCATGGCGCCAACCGGCTGGGCTCGAACTCTCTGATCGACCTGGTCGTGTTCGGCCGTGCCGCCGCGATCCGCGCCGGCAAGACGGTGGACCGCGAAAGCGCCGTGCCCGCGACCAACAAGGTCGAGGTCGATCGCGCCCTCGACCGGTTCGACGGGTTGCGCCATGCCAGCGGCGACGTGCCCACCGCCGACCTGCGGCTGGAAATGCAGAAGACGATGCAGGATTACGCCGCCGTCTTCCGTACCGACGAGACCCTTGCGCAGGGTGTCGAGCAGATGACCAAGGTTGCCGGCAAGGTCGACGATCTCAGCGTCACCGACCGGTCGATGATCTGGAACAGCGACCTGATGGAGACGCTGGAGCTGACCAATCTCGTGCCGAATGCGCTGGCGACGGTCTATTCCGCCGAGGCACGCAAGGAAAGCCGCGGCGCGCATGCCTCCGAGGATCACCCCAAGCGCGACGATGCCAACTGGCGTGTGCACACCATCGCCAAGACCCAAGACAACCGGGTCAACGCGATCCACTTCAACCTCAGCTATCGCCCGATCATCGAAGAGCCGCTGACGACCGAGGACATGGGCGGCATCAGCCTCAAGCGGATCGCGCCCAAGGAACGGACATTTTGATGCGGGTGGCGGCGGCCTGTGGTGCGCTGGCCTCGCTCGGGGCTTGCGACGTGGCGGGCCAAGCCGCAGATGCGGTGGCGCGCGACCGCGCCAAGGTCGTCGTCAACTCTGTCGTGGCGTCGCGCTTTCCCGGCATCAACGCGGCGCCGGTGACCGACTGCATCATCGACGCCGCATCCTCGGGCGAGATCATCCGCATCGCCGGCGCCACCGTCACCGGCATCACGCCGGAGATCTCGCAAGAGGTCGTCGTCATCGCGCGCCGCCCCGAATCCGTGCAATGCATCGCCCGCAACAGCTTGGTGCTGCTAGGCAGCTGAAAAGGAGCAACCCATGGTCCAACTGACACTTCCCAAGAATTCTCGCATGGTGACCGGCAAGACCTGGCCCAAGCCGGAAAGCGCCGGCGACCTGCGCAAGTTCACGATCTATCGCTGGAATCCCGATGACGGGCAGAACCCGCGGGTCGATACCTACTTCGTAGATCTCGACGATTGCGGGCCGATGGTCTTGGACGCGCTGATCTGGATCAAGAGCAAGATCGACCCGACCCTGACCTTCCGCCGGTCGTGCCGCGAGGGGATCTGCGGATCCTGCGCGATGAATATCGACGGGATCAACACGCTGGCCTGCATCTACGGTATGGACGAGGTCAAGGGCGACGTGAAGATCTACCCGCTGCCGCACATGCCGGTGGTCAAGGACCTGATCCCGGACCTGACGCATTTCTACGCGCAACACGCGTCGATCATGCCGTGGCTGGAGACCAAGACCAACCGCCCGGCCAAGGAATGGAAGCAGTCGATCGAGGATCGCGACAAGCTCGACGGGCTGTATGAATGCGTGATGTGCGCCTGCTGCTCGACCGCGTGCCCGTCCTACTGGTGGAACGGCGACAAGTATCTCGGGCCGGCTGCGCTGCTGCACGCCTATCGCTGGATCATCGACAGCCGCGACGAGGCGACCGGCGAGCGGCTTGACGATCTGGAAGATCCGTTCAAGCTGTATCGCTGTCATACCATCATGAACTGCACCAAGACCTGCCCCAAGGGTCTGAACCCCGCCAAGGCCATCGCCGAGATCAAGCGACAGATGGTCGCACGGCAGGTCTGAGACGACCCCGCTTGCTGACGGGTCGCGGGATGCGCGGGCCGGCCCGGTCGGCTGTCGGTCATGGAATTCTCCGCGCGTATCGCGTGGGGCAGGGGGCCTCGGCGCCGCCCGTCGGGACACCCGCAAGTGGCCTTCACAGAAGGAGACGCATCCATGCCCCTGTTTCCCAGGCCGCCAGAGCCCAAGCATCTGATGGATCCGGCGCAAGTCTGCCGGCGGTTCGGTGATCGGGCGGCGGCGATGACGAAAGGCTGATCCCGTGCTGGTCGTCGTCGGCCTGATCATCGCCTTCATCCTGGTGGTGCTGCTGTCGAACCGGGCCACGCGGAACTGCCGTTGGCGCGAATACCGGGTGGGCGACGGCGGCGACAGGCGCCGTTGGCGCTGCGTGGCCTGTGGGGCCGAGGTCTTTACTTCCGATGCCACCGCGCCGAAGATCTGCTATGACCCCACCCGCCGAAAGCCGTGATGCGATGACCCTTGGACCCGAGGATGCCGAAGCCCGACGCGCCGTGCCGCCGGTAATTTGCTATCCCACCGACACGCTGCCCGTGCCGGACATGGCTCGATACCAATCCGCGCGCGCGACCGCCGAAAAGCTGTCCGAGGTGGTCGTGCCGCCGCGCGAGGCGGCGTGCTTTCGGGTGGAGGCCGGGCAGTTCTTCCGGATCACCAGCATCGAGGGCCCCCAGGTCGGCGATCTTAACCTCTGGAACGCGGCCGACCTGTCCGAGCGCTTCTATTCCGGCAAGACCCGCGCGCTGCACGGCACGCATGTCGGCAACGAAGACCGGCTTTGGTCGTCCTTTCCGCATCTGCGCGCGATGGCCACCATCGTCGCGGATACGCTGGACTGGTACGGGATCGACGCCTTCGGGGGATCCGTGCATGACGTGATCGGCACGCGCTGCGATCCCTATACCGGGCATCTGCTGGCCGGCGTGCAATACCACCATTGCTGTCATTCCAACCTGACCCGCGCACTGGCCGACGAGCTGGGCGTGCCGCTGTCCGAGGCAGAGGGGCATGTGCATAACGTGCTCAACGTCTTCATGTGCACCGGCTTCACCCGTGACACGGGCCAGTATTTCATGAAGGCAAGCCCCGTGCGCCCCGGCGATCACCTCGAGTTTTTCGCCGAGATCGATCTCTTGGGCGCGCTCAGCGCCTGTCCCGGCGGGGATTGCGCGTCCGGCCACACCAGCGATGCCGCGACCTGCCATCCGCTGCTGGTCGAGGTGTTCCGCCCCGCGCCGGACGCCCTGGGCGATTGGCGAAGCCCGGCGCGCAGCCGCTATGACGGCAGCCACGGGCGGTAGCGCCCGAACGGAGGCCAGCGCTCTACTCGGGCATTATTCGAAAATTCTAACCGTGTTTGAAACTTTGCCCGCCCCCTGTCGTGACTGTCGTTGGGCCCGGATTGAACGGGCCGGCAACAGGAGGAACGACATGACATATGGAATTCGACCCGCGCTGCTTTCCGGCGGGCTCGCCGTGCTTGCGGGCCCCGCTCTTGCGGCGCATATCGACTACTATTCGGCCGACCTCGTGGCGCTGAACGACTCGGGGGTGTCCGGCCAGGTCTTTCTGACCTACGAGCGGCCCGACGACGGGGGACCGGCGTCGCTGCGCGTCAACACAGCGATCCAGGGGCTGAAATCCGGAGCGCATGCGGCGCATATTCACGGGTTCGAGGGAGCGGACCGCCGCCCCAGCGTCGCGCCGGTCGCGGGCGTGTTCGATCCAGACGTGGATGGCGACGGTGACGGCTTTACCGAACTGACCGAAGGCGCGCCGTTCTATGGCGGGATCCTGCAAACGCTCACGGGTCTCGAAGCCAATGCCGGCGGCTGGGCCATCTACGAGAGGGCCTTCGACATAGCTGCAGGCAGCGAGCTTGACGACGATCTCTTCTCGTTGGGTAACCGCGAGGTCGTGGTGCACGGCATGGACACCGTTTTCGAACCCATCGACGTGATCGGAACCCTTGGCGGGGATATCGACGGGTTCACGTCCGCGGACCGCAATTTCAACGCGCTGCTTCCGGTCGCGACCGCGCGGTTCGAAAGGTCAGGGCCCGATGCCATGGTGGCACCCGTGCCGCTGCCCGCCGCGGTCTGGATGCTGCTGGCGGGGCTTGGTGGTCTTGGGGCCATCGGCCGGTTCCGCCGCAAGGGCTGAGCCACACCGCGTATCCCCCGAACGCCGACGCCCGCCGGCCTTGCGGACCGGCGGGCGTCTCATCTTTCGGTGCGATGCGGTTCAGTGCACCACCGCGTCGGCCGGCGGATCCTGGGTGGTCGTGCCCACCCGCTCGCCGATCAGCAGCCCCTCGGGCCCGGCGGTGACCGGCACGGTCTCGCCGTCCACGATTTCCCCGGCCAGAAGCGCCTCGGCCAGCGGATCCTGCAGCGCCTTCTGGATCACCCGCTTGAGCGGGCGCGCGCCGTAGACCGGGTCATAGCCCGCCTCGGCCAGCCAGTCCTTGGCCGACTGATCGACCTGAAGGTCGATCTTGCGCGTCGCCAGACGTTTCAGCAGGCGCCGCAACTGGATGTCGACGATGCCGGTCATCTGCTCGCGCGTGATGCGGTCGAAGATCACGATCTCGTCCAGCCGGTTGAGGAACTCGGGCCGGAAGTGATCGCGCACGGCCGCCATCACGTCGTGCTTGGCGGTCTCGGCATCGGCCCCCTCGGGCAGGCGGCTGAGCGCCTGCGACCCGAGGTTCGAGGTCAGCACGATCAGCGTCTGCTTGAAGTCCACCGTGCGGCCGTGCCCGTCGGTCAGCAGCCCGTCCTCGAGCACCTGCAGGAGTACGTTGAACACGTCCTGATGCGCCTTCTCGACCTCGTCGAACAGAATCACCTGATAGGGCCTGCGGCGCACGGCCTCTGTCAGCACGCCGCCTTCCTCGTAGCCGACATAGCCCGGCGGGGCGCCGATCAGCCGCGCGACCGAGTGTTTCTCCATGAATTCCGACATGTCGATACGCACCATGGCGCTGTCGTCGTCGAACAGGAACTCGGCCACCGCCTTGGTCAGTTCGGTCTTGCCGACGCCCGTCGGCCCGAGGAACATGAAGCTGCCAAGCGGCCGGTTCTCGTCGTTGAGGCCCGCGCGGGCGCGGCGCACGGCATTGGCAACGGCCTTGACGGCCGCATCCTGACCGACCACGCGGCGATGCAGGTTGGACTCCATCCCCAGCAGTTTCTCGCGCTCGCCTTCCAGCATCTTCGAGGTCGGGATGCCGGTCCAGCGCTCGACCACCTGCGCGATCTGTTCGGGGCGCACGGCCTCTTCGACCATCATGCCGTCGTCGCCGCCGCGCTTCTCGGCCTCTGTCAACTTCCGCTCGAGATCCGGGATCACGCCGTAGGACAACTCGCCCGCGCGGGCGAGGTTGCCCTCTCGCTTGGCGATGTCGAGTTCGGCGCGTGCCTTGTCGAGCTGTTCCTTCAGATCCCGCGCCGAGGCCAGCTTGTCACGCTCGGCCTGCCATTGCGCGGTCATCTCGGCCGAGCGTTCCTGCAACTCGGCAAGCTCCTTTTCCAGCCGGTCGAGCCGGTCCTTCGACGCCGCATCCTCTTCCTTGCGCAGCGCCTCGGCCTCGATCTGCTTTTGCAGGATGTCGCGGTCCAGCGCGTCCAGTTCCTCGGGCTTGCTGTCGACCTCCATGCGCAGGCGCGACGCCGCCTCGTCCATCAGGTCGATCGCCTTGTCGGGCAGGAAGCGGTCGGTGATGTAGCGGTTGGACAGGGTCGCCGCTGCCACGAGGCCCGCATCGGAAATCCGCACGCCGTGGTGCAGCTCGTATTTCTCCTTGATGCCGCGCAGAATGCTGATCGTGTCCTCGACCGTCGGCTCGGACACCGTCAGCGGCTGGAACCGGCGGGCGAGGGCCGCGTCCTTCTCGACATGCTTGCGGTACTCGTCCAGCGTGGTCGCGCCGATGCAATGCAGTTCGCCGCGCGCCAGCGCCGGCTTGATGAGGTTGGCGGCATCCATCGCGCCATCCGTCTTGCCGGCGCCGACCAGCGTGTGCATCTCGTCGATGAAGAGGATGATCTCGCCGGCGGCCTGCGTCACCTCGTTGAGCACACCCTTGAGGCGTTCCTCGAAATCGCCGCGATACTTCGCGCCCGCGATCAGCGCCCCCATGTCGAGCGACAGAAGACGCTTGTCTCGCAGGCTTTCGGGCACATCGCCGTTGATGATGCGCAGCGCCAGCCCTTCGGCGATCGCGGTCTTGCCGACGCCGGCCTCGCCGATCAGCACCGGGTTGTTCTTGGTGCGGCGCGACAGCACCTGCATGGCGCGGCGGATCTCGTCGTCGCGGCCGATGATCGGGTCGATCTTGCCCTCGTTTGCCGCGCGGGTGAGGTCATAGGTGTATTTTTCTAACGCCTCGTAGGTGTCCTCGGCGCTCGCCGTGTCGGCGGTGCGGCCCTTGCGCAGGTCGTTGATCGCCTCGTTGATCTTCTGCGCGCTGACCTTCCCGGCCTCGAGCGCCTCTTTCGCCGGCGATTTCACCATCGCCAGCGCGCACAGCATGCGCTCTACGGGCACGAAGCTGTCGCCGGCCTTCTGGGCCAGTTTCTCGGCTTCGGCCAGCACCTTGCCGGTCTGCTGGTCCATGTAGGTCTGGCCGGCATCGCCCGAGACTTGCGGAATCTTCGCCAAAGCCAGATCGTTGGCTTGGGTCACGCGCGCCGCATCGCCCTTGGCGCGGGTGATCAGGTTGCTCGCCAGACCTTCGGGATCGTCCAGAAGCGCCTTGAGCAGATGTTCGGGGGCAAGTTTCTGATGGCTTTCGCGCATCGCGATGGTCTGGGCAGCTTGAATGAAACCGCGCGACCGCTCCGTGAACTTGTCGAAGTCCATGGGTATCTCTCCTTTTTGCAAGCGTTCCCCCGGGCGCGCACCCTCGCCGAGGCATGCATTGGCCGGGAACCTTGATTGATAAATGGGCAAGGCGCTGATGTGGTTCAAGATGGCGCAGCCACAAAACCTGCCCCGTGGGCTGACCCGTCGTGCCCGGCGATGAGGCCTTGACGCGACGGCCACGCGCCGTGACAAGAAGCCGGAACTTGCCCCGCAGGAGACCGCCGCGATGTCCGATGACCGCCTGATCGTTGCCCTCGACGTGCCCAATGCGCTGGACGGGCTGCGGATGGCCGAGACGCTTGGCGACACGGTGTCGTTCTACAAGATCGGGCTGGGCATGCTGACCGGCGGCGGCCTCGCGCTGGCGGGCGAGTTGAAGCAGGATCATGGCAAGCGGATCTTTCTCGACATGAAGCTCTTCGATATCGGCGCCACGGTCGAGGCGGCGGTGCGCGGGCTGGCGCAGTTCGATCTCGATTTCCTGACCGTGCATGGCGACCCGCACGTGGTGCGCGCGGCACGGCAGGGGGCCGCCGGCACGGGGATGAAGATCCTCGCGGTGACGATCCTGACCTCGCTCGACCGCCATGATCTCGATGACGGGCTGATGGTGGCGGGCGATCTGCCCGACCTGGTGGCGCAGCGCGCGGGCCGCGCGTTCGACGCGGGCGCCGACGGGGTGATCGCCAGCCCGCAGGAGGCCGCGATGATCCGTGCGCTGCCCGAAGCATCTGGCCGACTGATCGTCACGCCGGGGGTGCGGCCGGCGGGCGCGGCGCTCGGCGACCAGAAACGCGTGGCGACCCCGGCAAAGGCGGTGGCCGACGGCGCCGATCACATCGTCGTCGGACGTCCGATCTGGGCTGCCGACGCCCCGAAGGCTGCGGCGCAAGCGATCGTCGACGAGCTGCGCGGCTAGAGATCGGCTTGGAATTCCTCGATCAGGTGGCGCACAACGGATTGCAACGCCTCGGCCTCGGTCTGGCCGGTATCGCGCGCGGCGGCAAAGGTAGCGCGCTGGCGTTCTGAACTGGTCCCCGTGGCCAGCATGTCGCGGGCGCGCGCCACCTCCGATACGGAGCCGAAGAAATCCGCGTCCTCCGCGATCAGGTCGATGATCTCGTCCACCAGCGTTTCCATGTCCACGATCTCGCCCCGGCCGAAATCGATGAGGCCGCCCGTGGTGCCGTAGCGCTGCGCGCGCCAGCGATTTTCGCCCACGAGGAAGGTGTCGTAGATCCGCCAGCGCTGGTTGCGGATCGCCAGCCGCCACAGCATCCGCGCAAGCCCCTGCATCAGCGCCGCCAGCGTCAGCGCGTGTTCCAGCCGGGGCTGGACGTCGCAGATCCGCGATTCGAGTGTCGGAAAGCGCGACGAGGGGCGCAGGTCCCACCAGATCTTGCTGGAATCCTCGATCACCCCGAGATCGACCAGCGATTTCACCGAGCGTTCGAACTCGCCGAAGCTTTCCATCCGCGGCGGCAGTCCGGTACGTGGCAGGTTGTCGAACACGCTGAGCCGGTAGCAACTGAGGCCGGTATCCTTCCCCTGCCAGAACGGCGAGGAACACGAAAGCGCCAGAAGATGCGGCAGGAAGTAGCTCAGCTGGTTCATCAGGTCGATGCGCCGGTCGGGCGGGTCGATGCCGACATGCACATGCATCCCGCAGATCAGCATCCGCTGCACCACGCCCGCCAGATCGTTCTGCAAGTCGTTGTAGCGCTGCTTGTCGGTATGAGTCTGGCTGCGCCAGTCGGAAAACGGATGGCACGAGGCGGCGATCGGCGCAAGATTGTGCGCGGCGGCGTGCTTTGCCACGGTGCTGCGCAGGCGTTTCAGGTCCTCGCGCGCCTCGGCGACGGTGTTGAACGGGCGGGTGCCGATCTCGATCTGGCAGGTCAGGAATTCGGGGCTGACCTGGTCCTGCAGATCCTCCTGGCAGGCGGCCATCAGCGCCTCTGGGGCATTGGCCAGCGCGAGACTGTCGCGATCGACGAGCAGGTATTCCTCCTCGATGCCGATGGTGAAGTCGGGTGCCTTGGTCATGCTTGCCTCCCGTTGCGCCGCCAGAGGCAGCAGAGCGCCGTATCGCGATCTTGGCAAGGGCGAATCAATCCATCCGGGTCGGGCAGGCGGATAGACTATCCGCGCTGTCCGACAGCGCCGACGTCAACGAAGTCCACCCTTCCGCCGCGGGCTGGCCCGGCTTGACGCTCTGGCGGCGCTGCCTCGGCGCAGGAGGGGCGGTCCATCGGGCCACCCCTCTCCGTCGTAATCACTCCATGGCCTTGAAGTTGAACTCGCCGCCTTCCTTGATCCCCGACGGCCAGCGCGCGGTCACCGTCTTGGTGCGGGTGTAGAACTTGAACGCGTCCGGCCCGTGCTGGTTGAGATCGCCGAAGACCGACTTCTTCCAGCCGCCGAAGGTGTGATAGGCCAGCGGCACCGGGATCGGCACGTTGATGCCCACCATCCCGACGTTGACGCGATGCGCGAAATTGCGCGCCGCATCCCCGTCGCGGGTGAAGATCGCGGTGCCGTTGCCCATTTCGTGATCCATCGCCAGCTTCAGCGCCTCCTCGTAGCTGCCAGCGCGCACGGTCGACAGGACGGGGCCGAAGATCTCCTGCTGGTAGATGTCCATCTCGGGCGTCACCCGGTCGAACAGGTGCGGGCCGACGAAGAAGCCGTCCTCGTAGCCCTGCAGCTTGAAATCGCGCCCGTCGACGACCAGTTCCGCGCCCTGGTCGATGCCGGACTGCACGAGGCCCTCGATCTTCTTCTTGGCCTCGGCGGTCACCACGGGGCCGTAATCGACATCGTCGCCGGCGGTATAGGGCCCGACCTTCAGCTTCTCGATGCGCGGCACCAGTTTCTCGATCAGCCGGTCGGCGGTCTCGTCGCCCACCGGGACCGCCACCGACACCGCCATGCACCGCTCGCCCGCGGCACCGTAGCCCGCGCCGATCAGCGCGTCCGCGGCCTGATCCATGTCGGCATCGGGCATTACGATCATGTGGTTCTTGGCACCGCCGAAACACTGCACGCGCTTGCCCTGCGCGCAGCCGGTGCCGTAGATGTATTCGGCGATCGGGGTCGAGCCGACGAAGCCCACCGACTGGATCACGTCATTGTAGAGGATCGCATCCACCGCCTCCTTGTCGCCGTTGACGACCTGCAAGAGGCCCTTGGGCAAGCCGGCCTCTTCCATCAGCTCGGCCAGCATCAGGGGCACCGACGGGTCGCGCTCGCTTGGCTTGAGGATGAAGGCGTTGCCGCACGCCAGGGCGGGGGCGAACATCCACATCGGAATCATCGCCGGGAAGTTGAACGGCGTGATTCCGGCCGACACACCGAGCGGCTGGCGCATCGAGTAGATGTCGATGCCCGGCCCGGCCCCGTCGGTAAACTCGCCCTTCAGCATCTGCGGCGCACCGACGCAGTATTCCACCACTTCCAGCCCGCGCTGCACGTCGCCCTTGGCGTCGGGAAAGGTCTTGCCGTGCTCGCGGCTGAGCGTTTCGGCCAGCTTGTCCATGTCACGGTTCAGCAGGCGCACGAACTCCATCATCACCCGCGCGCGGCGCTGCGGATTGGTGGCGCCCCACGCGGGCTGTGCGGCCTGCGCCACCGAGACGGCGCGCGCCATCTCGTCGGCATTGGCCAGCGGGCAGCGCGCCTGCACCTCGCCGGTGGCCGGGTTGAACACGTCCGAAAATCGTCCCGATGTGCCCTGCACATGCGCGCCGTCGATATAGTGGGTCAAGTCCTGCATTTTGGATCCTCCTCCTTGATTGCGCGCAGCTTAGTCGGGCCTGCCGCGGGCGAAAAGGGGCAATGGGCCAAAAGCGCCGCGGCGATTATGCCACGGATGCGCGGGGGGCGCAGGGGCGGTGGACAGTTGACAAAAATGCCGGACTGGCTGACGCTGCACACGAGGGTATTCACTAGGGAGGTCCCGCAATGCTGGTCCAGCAAATCCTGAAGGCCAAGGGCGATGACGGGGTAATCACCGTCACCCCGGACACGCTGGTGTCCGAGGCGGCGCAGATCCTCGCCGAACGGCGCATCGGCGGGCTGATCGTGTCGGGCGACGGCAAGCGCGTGGACGGCATCCTGTCGGAACGCGACATCGTGCGCAGCCTCGCGGTGCGCGGGGTCACGTGCGTGAACGAGACGGTCAGCCAGATGATGACCCGCAACCCGGTCTTCTGTTCGCTGAACGACACCTCCGACCAGGTGCTGACCCGGATGACAGAGGGGCGCTTCCGCCACGTGCCTGTGGTCGACAAAGGCGAGCTTGTGGGCATCGTCACCATTGGCGACGTGGTGAAGTCGCGCCTCGACGAGCTGGCGATGGAAAAAAGCGCCCTCGAAGGCATGATCATGGGATATTGACGCGGCCTTCCCGGGGTCCGGCATACGGGGCCGCCGGGTGGGGCTTGCATTCCCGGGCATAATATCGTTGCGTCAGCCCGAGTAGAACAACGGAGCAGCCCCATGCGCATCGGCCTTTATCCCGGCACCTTCGACCCGATCACCCTGGGGCATGTCGACATCATTCGTCGCGCGGCGATCCTGGTGGACCGGCTGGTGATCGGAGTGGCGATCAACCGCGACAAGGGGCCGCTTTTCGATCTGGACGAGCGCGTGTCGATGATCGAGGAAGAAGCGCGCAAGCTCTCGGCCGAAACCGGCACCGAGATCGTCGCCCATCCCTTCGAGAACCTGCTGATCAGCTGCGCGCATGACGTGGGTGCGCAAGTGATCGTGCGCGGGCTGCGCGCGGTCGCCGATTTCGAATACGAGTTCCAGATGGTCGGGATGAACCGTTCGCTCGACAGCTCGGTCGAGACCGTGTTCCTGATGGCCGACGCCAATCATCAGGCGATCGCCTCGAAACTGGTCAAGGAAATCGCCCGGCTGGGCGGGGACGTTACGAAATTCGTCTCGCCCACCGTGAAACAGGCGCTGCTGGCCAAGTTCGCCTGACGCGTCAGGCCGCCTTGCCCATCGCCGCCGCCACGTCCAGCATGCGGTTGGAGAACGCCCATTCGTTGTCGTACCAGCTGAGCACCCGGCACATGCGCGCGTCCATCACCCGCGTCTGGTCCAGCGCGAAGATCGAGCTGTGGGCGTTGTGATTGAAATCCGACGAGACGAGCTCGCGCCGTGCCACGTCGAGGATGCCGGTCAGCGGTCCGGTGGCGGCGGCCTCGACCGCGCCGTTGATCTCCTCGATGCTGGTGTCGCGCGCCGCCTCGAAGGTCAGATCGACGACGCTGACATTCGGCGTCGGCACGCGGATCGCCGTCCCGTCGAGCCGGCCCTCAAGCTCGGGCATCACCAGCCCCACGGACCGTGCGGCGCCGGTCGTCGTGGGGATGATGTTCAGCCCCGCGGCGCGGGCGCGGTAGAGATCCTTGTGCATCGTGTCCAGCGTCGGCTGGTCGCCGGTATAGCTGTGCACGGTCGTCATGAAGCCGCGGGTGATACCGACCGCCTCGTGCAGGACCTTGACCACCGGGGCAAGGCAGTTGGTGGTGCAGGAGCCGTTCGACACGATGACGTCACCCGCGGTCAGATCGCCGTGGTTGACCCCGTAGACGACCGTGCGATCCGCGCCTTTCGACGGGGCCGAGACGAGCACGCGCTTTGCCCCGTTCTTCAGATGCGTGGCAGCCTTGTCGCGGTCGGTGAAGATGCCGGTGCATTCCAGCACCACGTCGATATCGCCCCAAGGCAGGTCCGCGGGGTTGCGCAGCGCGGTCACCCGGATCGGCCCGCGCCCGACATCGATGCTGTCCTCGGTGGTGATGACGGGACCGGGAAAGCGGCCATGCACGCTGTCGAATTCCAGTAGATGCGCGTTGGTTTCGACCGGGCCGAGATCGTTGATCGCCACGATCTCGAGATCGTGGCGCCCCGACTCCACCAGCGCGCGCAGCGCGTTGCGCCCGATTCGCCCGAAGCCGTTGATGGCCAGTTTGGTTGTCATGGCGTCCTCCTCTTGCCGTGTTCCGGGTCAGTCCTGCGGTTCTGGTATCGCTAACATCGAGGCGCGAACATAAACGAATATCGAAACCTGTCAAATCACGTCCGATTGCGCCCCATGCGATCAGAAACGATCACCTCCAGAAGGCGATGTACTCGATCAGCGCGACCGTCTTGCGGCCCAGAAAGACCGACGCCGCGCCGTCATTCGCAAGCGTGTCGAGACCCAGCAGGGCAAGGATCACAGCCGCGAGGATAATCGCGATCCGGTTGGTCATGGCCTGCGCACCCCTCATTGAAGATCCCGCGCCCTATGCCCGACAGCCCCCGCGCGCGCAAGCCTGTCACGCGTCGCCGTGCGGTCCGGCGCGGTCATCCGACCTCAACGCGCCGTTCAGAAGGTCGTCGACGAGCAACCCCAGAAGTGCCCCGCGCCCCGACACCCCGGCCTTGCGGTAGACGGCGTTCAATTGCGCCTTGACCGTGCCCTCGGCGGATCCGCGCAGGCGCGCCGTCTCGGCGACAGAACAGCCCTTGATCGCGAACATCGCCACGTCGCTTTCGGCGGGGGTCAGACGCCAGTGATCGAAATGCGCGCCGATGATCTCGTGCATGGCCCCCGCCGCGATCGACACCTGGTCCTCCAGATGCGCGGTGTGCCGCAGCAACCGCGCGAGGTACCGCGTCTCGAACACGATCCCCGACACCAGTGCGAGCGCCGCGATGGTCTCGATGGCGAGGTGAAGGTTGGTCAGCGACCGCAGGCCCTGAAGCCGCATGTCGTTGGCCACGTCCCACAGGAAGAACGCGGCGCAGAGGCTCTGCACCGCGATCAGGGCGATCAGCCAGGGGATCTTGTCGTGCTTGTTCGTGATCATTCGACAAGTCGTGTATCATCCGGCGTGCGCTTTGTCCCGGTGATCATGGCCCATGGCAGGTTGATGCCGGTGCGGTGGCTTTCGAGTATCACGGCGGCGACATGCAGGAGGATCAGGATCTCCGCGACGGTCACCAGCGTCTCGTGGACGTCCTCGACCCATTCGATGCCCCAGAACGCGTCGGTCGTCATCATGTAGCCGCTCGCGCAGATGCCCAGGATGCCCATCAGCAGCGCCAAGATCATCAACGCGCCCAGCGGCGAATGCCCCAGATGCGTGCGGCGGCGGCGCGTCGCGATGTCGCCGACCTGCTCGGTGACCGCCTGCGCGCCGGGCAGGAAAGAGGCAAAGCGCGCATATCGCGGGCCGATGAAACCCCAGGCGATGCGCAACACGATGAGCGCGGCCAGCACGTAGCCCACCCATTCATGGATCCAGCTATCGTCATCGACGATCAGCGCATTGGCGGCGAACAACCCCACCAGCGACCAGTAAAAGAGGCGCACGAACGGATCCCATATCTTGTGTGTCGTCATGAAATGGCTCTCCTTGATGAACGGGCGCCGGGTCGCGAGGCTCCGGCGCCGTGGGAAATTCAGGCGTCGCGCTCGGTCTTGACGACCTCGAGGCTCTCATCGAGGTAGATCTCGTAGCGTTGCCCGTCCTTCAGGGCATAGGCCTCGAACAGGCCGTCCTCGGTCTTGACCCTGCGGACGTCGTAGCCCTGTTCGGAAAGGGTGGCCTTGATCTCTTCTGCCTTGGCCTTCTCGACGGTCTGGTCATCCGAGGCTTGTGCGATCCCGCCAAGCGAAAGCGTGATGGCGAGGGCGAGGGGAGTGATGCGTGTCATTCGTATATATCTCCTTGCGAGGTTGCGATCAGGCCCGCCAAGACGGCGGGACTGCCCCCCACATGAGCCGCACGGGCCGCCATGCCCATTGAACGAAGGTTGGAAATAGGGCGCCTATAACTCGAGTTTACCCCGCATCGCACCGGGACATGTCAAAGCCCCGGCGACAAGGCCGGGGCTTTGATCTTCATCTGTGCAGTCAATCCTGCAACCCACCCCGCGGGGCATGGCCTGCCGCGCGGCTTAGCCGCGCGCGACGCGGCGGCGCAGCCAGGCCAGCCCGCCAAGCGCCGTCAGCAGCAGCGGCAGCCCTGCCGGCACTGGCACGACCACCGCCTGCGGCAGCGAGCCGCGGAACGCCGCGGTCGTCAGCGCGCCGTCATCGCCGAATTGCCAGAAGCCGAAATTCCGGAAATCGCCGGAAATCGCGCCGTCATCCGTGGCAAGGCCGAGCGAAATCTGATCCACGCCGAACCGGGCCGAGGTGACATCGCCTAGGGCAAGCTCGGTGAAGGTCACGGTGTTCTCGCCCGCGCCGCCATCGAAGACGCTGTTGATCAGCTTGCCCGAGGACACGTCCCCAACCGTCAGCAGATCATCACCGCCACCGAAGATCACGTCGCCGAAGATCTCGCTTTCGCCGCCGAGTGTCAGGCTGCTGTCGCCCTGTCCCGGCGCCAGTTCGATGGCGGTGCCAGAGCGGCCGCGCAGGGTGCCGCTGTTCGCGATGGTGATCTGCGCGGTGCTCGCGGGGTCCGTGCCGATGGCGCGTACACCCTCGACATAGCCGTCGTTGACGATGGTCAGCGGACCGGACGCACGATCATCTCCCACGGTCGGCTCAAAGGTCTCGTCCACGTCGATGCCGCTGCCGCCATCGCTCGGATCGCCGTCCGCGCCGGTCGAGACGATCACGCCTGTCGCAAGGTTGGTCACGGTGCCTTCATCCAGATCGATCCCGTCATCGGTGCCCAGGATTACGCCGTCGTTCGTGAGTGTCCCGCTTGCGAATTGCACGCCGTCCTCGTCGGACGTGGCGCCGTCGTTGCTCCATGTCTGCGTGCCCGCGTCCCACGACAACCCGTTCAGCGCGATGGTGCCGCTGTTCGTAAGCTCGAAATCCTCGCGCGCCTCGACCACTTCCTCGCCGCCGCGCAGGATGCCGGTGTTGGTGATCGTGGTGCCCGGTCCGCGGCTCTGGATCGCGCGGCCGTCGGTGCTCTGGATCAGGCCGTCATTGGTGATGGTCGTGTCGGTCAGTGCGAAATCGTCGTCCAGCCGCACGGCCTGACGGCGCGCGAAGATCTCGCCGCCCGACAGGTTGGTCAGCGTGAAGGTGTCAGCGTCGTCCTCGAGCACGATGCCGCGATCCCCGCCGCGGATCGTGCCGGAATTGGTCACGGTCAGGGCGGGGCCTTTGCCCTCGACCGCGTTCTCGCCGCTATCCGTGCTCTCGATCAGGCCGCTATTGGCGAGGGATTGATCGGCTCCGCTCAACGCGACCGGCAGGCCCGAGGGCCGGACAAGCGCGGCACTCGCATCGAAGATCACCGACAGGTTGTCACGCGCGTCAGAGATCGGGGCGATATCGGTGCCGCTGCAGGTCAGGGTCGGGTCGGTCGCGTTCCCGCCCTCGACGCAGTCGGCACTTGCGGGCACGGCGAAGGCGCAAAGCGCCGTCAGGGACACCGTCATCGCGGTGGTCGTGGAATAGCGTGTCATCGAATTCATCTCCATTGGCAGCGAAAGGGCGCACGGCCCCTGCCCGTTGGAGTGGTTAATTCAGATGACAGTCCTGTAATGCTTTCATGAAACTTGTGTCACAGACCCGGCGCGCGACGGCTCAGTTGAGCCGCCCCATCGCCACCGAGACATCCGCCATGCGGCACGAAAACCCCCATTCGTTGTCGTACCATGCCAGCACCCGAACGAGGCGCTTGCCGATCACCTTGGTCTGGTCCGGCGCGAAGATCGAGCTTTCCTCGGTATGGTTGAAATCGACGCTGACCTTGGGCTCGGGATCGTAGCCGAGGATGCCCTTCATGGGCCCGGCGGCGGCGGCGGCCATCGCCTCGTTCACGTCCGCTTTCGTGACATCCTTCTGCGCCACGAAGGTCAGGTCGACCGCCGAGACATTGGGCGTTGGCACGCGCATCGCTGTCCCGTCGAGCCGCCCGGCCAGTTCCGGCAGCACCTCGCCAAGCGCGCGCGCCGCCCCGGTCGAGGTGGGGATCATCGACATCGCCGCGGCCCGCGCACGGTAGAGGTCGTTGTGCCGCCGATCATGCGTCGGCTGGTCGCCGGTATAGGCGTGGATCGTGGTCATCAGCCCCGACTCGATCCCGATCGCGTCGTTCAGCGCCTTGGCCAGCGGCGCAAGGCAGTTCGTGGTGCAGGACCCGTTCGAGATCATCCGCTCGCCCGGCTGCAGGGTGTGATCGTTGACGCCGTAGACCACCATGCGGTCGACATTCTTGCCCGGCGCCGACAGCAGCACCTTGCCCGCACCGCGATCCAGATGAGTGCGTGCGGTCAGCCCGTCGTTGAACTTGCCCGTGCATTCCATCACCACGTCGACCCCGTCCCAGTCCAGCGCGGTCATGTCATAGGTGGAAAACATCTCGATCGGGCCGCGGCCCAGATCCATGCTGCTCCCCTCGACGGTCACGGCGTGCGGAAAGCGTCCATGCACGCTGTCATAGCGCATCAGATGCGCCGCCGTCTCGAGGGGGCCGGTGGCGTTGACCTTCACGACCTTGATGTCGTTGCGCAAGCTCTCGGAGATATGCGCAAGGGTGGCGCGACCGATCCGGCCAAATCCGTTGATCCCGACTGTGATGGTCATGGGGCTGCTCCTGCTGTCACGTTTGTCGGGGGTATAGACGCAAGCGCCCCCTGTCGAAAGACGCAAAACCGGCGTTTTTGCGGGACAGTCAATGTGTTAGCGATAACGGTTATCGCAAACCTATGTCCGCGTAGGTCCTTGGCAGCCCGCGCGTCAGTCCGAGGGCGTGGCCTCCTGGGTCAGCGCGTCCGCGACCAGTTGCGGCACATGCGGCGCACAGCCGACAGGATCCAGCCGCACGCCGTTGAATCCGGTCGCGTCCAGCGCCTCGGGGATGTCGTCGATCACGTGGCCCAGCCGTGCGGCGAAGAATGGCAGACAGATCGCCTGCGTCCCGAGGCCCGCGGCCTGATCCGCCAGATAGGGCGGCTCTTCGACGAAACCGACGCGGTGCTCTGCAAACGCGATGCGCTGCGCAAGGGCGTCGGCGAAGGCACGGGTGTCGCGCGCCGAATTGGGGCTGCGCCCGGATCCGTGCCCGGCGATGAAAAGCCGCGTGTCGGCTGCCTGCCAGCCCTGCGCGGCCAGCACCTCGCGCAAGAGATCGGCCGCGAGATCGGGCAGGGCGGGCGACACGCCAAGCGGCCGCAGCACCCGCGCATCCGGGGCTGCGTGCAGGCGTTTGCGCAGGTTGTCGCCGGTAAACCACCCTTCGGTCATGAAAAGCGGGTAGATCGACGGTCGCGACCCTGCCGCGCCAAGCGCGCGGTTCAGCGCGCCCTCTTTCGCCAGCGTCGCGGCCCCGACATGCCAGTCGGGTAGAAGGGCGGCGACGCGCGCCGCGAACACCTCCAGATCCGCCTGCGCAGGGTCGGGGTCGGAGGGTTGTCCGTGGCTCACGATGATGGCAGCGGGGCGTTTCACACGGGGGGTCCTTTGGCGGTCAACCATTGGCACAGGAGATGCAACGCGTCGCCGCCGGGTCAAGCTCCAGCCTTCCGCGGCCGATCTCGTCGCCGCAATCCTCGCAATAGCCGAACTCTCCCTCGTCGATCCGCGCCAGTGCGGCCCGCAGGCGGGTGCGCTGCGCGTGCCGGCGGGCATGGCCGGCATTGGCCATCGCCTGGTTCTGCAGCGCGTCCATGCGGCTCAGCCGGCCGACGGCCTGCTGGTCGAGCTCGACCGTCGCCTGCCCGGACTTCCCGCGCGCATCCTCGTCCTGCAACTCTGCCAGAAGCGCCTCGATCCGCTGCCGGAATTCCGTCAAGCGCTGTTCGTCCATGGGTCTTGCCTCGCGCGCGTCTTTGCATTTCACCTCTCCCGACTATCTGCTACACTCGACACATTCCAGAGGAGGGCGAGCCCGTGGCGCATACAAAATCGAAACTGGCCGAGGTCGATCCGGTCTGGGGCCGCATCGCCCGCGAGGCCGAGGCAGCCATCGCCGACGAGCCGCTGATGGGTGGTCTGGTGCATTCCAGCGTATTGCACCATGGTACGTTCGAATCGGCCCTTGCCTACCGCATTTCGCTCAAGCTGATCTCGAACGAGATGCCCGAACAGATCCTGCGCGAGATCTGCGACATGGCGCTCGCGGCCGATGAGAGCATCGGGCTGGCGGCGCGCGCCGATATCGTGGCGGTCTGCGACCGCGACCCGGCCTGCGACCGGTTCCTGACGCCGCTGCTGTTCTTCAAGGGGTATCAGGCGATCCAGGCCTACCGCATCGCGCATTGGCTTTGGAACGAAGGCCGGTACGATCTGGCGCGGTTCTTCCAGATGCGCGTGTCCGAGGTTTTCGGCGTCGACATCCATCCCGCGGCCCGCATCGGCAAGGGCATCATGATCGATCACGCGCATTCCATCGTCATCGGCGAGACGGCGGTGGTGGGCGACAACGTCTCGATGCTGCATTCGGTGACACTCGGCGGCACCGGCAAGGAAGAAGAGGACCGGCATCCCAAGATCGGCAACGGCGTGCTGATCGGGGCAGGGGCCAAGGTTCTCGGCAACATCAAGGTCGGGCAATGCTCACGCATCGCCGCCGGGTCGGTGGTGCTGCAGGACGTGCCACCGATGAAGACCGTCGCCGGTGTGCCGGCGAAGATCGTCGGCGAGGCGGGCTGCGACCAGCCCTCGGTCAGCATGGACCAGCTTCTGGGCGTACGCGGCACGGAAACCGTAAGCGACTGAGGCGTCATGCCGGTATGGTGGCCGTGGGTGGCACCAGTGGTGCTGCTTTGCCTGTCGAACGTCTTCATGACGGTAGCTTGCTACGGGAATCTCAGGTTCCCGCACGCGGCGCTCTAGGCGGTGGTGCTGATCAGCTGGGCGATCGCCCTCATCGAATACATCTTCGCCGTGCCGGCCAATCGCCTCGGCTATCGCGTCTATTCGGCGGCGGAACTGAAGACCATGCGGGAGGTCATCACCCTGCTGGTCTTCGCCGGCTTTTCCGTGCTCTGGCTGAAAGAGCCGATCACCTGGCATCACGCGCTCGGCTTCGCGCTGATCGCATCGGGTGCCTTCCTGATATGCCGCGCGCCGCTGTAGCGAAGGGGGCGGGCGGTTTCATCCGCCCCCGTTGTTTCAATATCCCTCGGGGAAACGCACGGTATTGCCGGAACGCTCCACCGGGGGCTGTTCCACTCTCATCCGTTCGATCCGGTAAAACGACCCCGCTTGCGCCCGCGCAGCGCCCCCAGTGCTGCAAGACCTGCGAGCAGCAGCGGCGCGCCGGCAGGTAGAGGGATCGGGGACGTCGAGATGTCAGGTCCGCTTACCGCGACGTTGAACTGGCCGGAATTGTTGAACCAGCCGAAGCCGTCCATGGCGCCAAGGTAAAGCCGCGTGGCGCCGCTCGGCGCGACAACCGTCTGCGCGATACCACCATCGGTTACGCCGTCGCCGATGAAGAATATCTGCTTCAGAAGCGGGGAAAGCGACGAATAGCTCTGGCTGGCCTCCGATGAGAAATCGAGCGACGCGGGCGCTGACGTTGCGGTCGGCAGCATCTCGTCAAGAAATACGCCGAGAAGCGACAAGCGCGGCATGGTCACGTCGGAAAAGCCGTTCTCGGGCGTGCCGGTGTGGTTGATCGGTGCCGATCCGTCCGGGTCCGGTCCCAATGCTCCGCCCAGCGAAACCCGGCCCGTTGCCGAAAATGAAAAGGCCGCGCCCCCGAGAACCTCGAGACCGGTGACAAGGACGGGCGAGTTCGACGGCGCGCTGTCACCCGAGCTTGCCGTGGTTCCCGCGGGAAGGCCCGCGAGATAAGGGTTTGCCGTGCCGGGGACGACAAGCGTGACCGTCGATGCCCCGGCGGGCGCGCAAGACATGATGGCGGCAGAAAGAGCCGCCGCAGCATAAGAAACATTCTTCATTGCAATTGACCCCAATATGGCAAGTCGACCGACAGGGGGCCGACGTCAAAGATATGAACAAATAGTTAACGCATCACAAGTTCTTAATAATTTCGGGTACGCCTGAATAAAGCACGGTCCGGCTTTGGTGCCGGGCCGCACGTACCCGGGTGACGCCGGTCGTCCCGCCGCCCCCTTTTATTTTGGCTGACCCGTCACGCCTTCCTTTTCTTCGGCGGCATCAGGTCGGTGATCGTTCCCTCGAACATCTCGGCGGCGAAGTTCACCGTTTCCGACAGCGTCGGGTGCGGATGGATCGTCTGACCCAGATCGACGGCATCTGCCCCCATCTCGATCGCCAGCGCCACCTCGGAAATCAGGTCGCCCGCGTTGGTGCCGACGATTCCGCCGCCGATCACGCGATCGTCCTCGGGATCGAACAGCAGCTTGGTCAGCCCCTCGCTGCGCGCGTTCGACAGGGCCCGGCCCGAGGCCGCCCAGGGAAACACGCCCTTCTCGTACTTGATGCCCTTGGCCTTGGCCTCGGTCTCGGTCAGGCCGCACCACGCCACCTCGGGATCGGTATAGGCGACCGACGGGATCAGCCGAGCGTCGAAATGGCGGTTCTGACCGGCCACGACCTCGGCGGCGACCTTGCCCTCATGCACCGATTTATGCGCCAGCATCGGCTGGCCGACGATATCGCCAATGGCGAAGATATGGCCCACATTGGTGCGCTGCTGGTCGTCCACGGCGATGAAGCCGCGCTCGTCCACCGCGACGCCGGCGGCCTCGGCCGCGATCCGCTTGCCATTGGGCGTGCGCCCGACGCAAACGAGGATCTTGTCAAACGTGTCGGTCGTTGTCTCGCCCTTGTCATCCTCGAAGGTGACCTTCAGGCCCTTCTTCAGCGCCTCGACATTTGTGACCTTGGTCTTCAGCCTGATGGATTCGTAGCGCCCCTCGATGCGCTTCTGGAACGGCTTCACCAGGTCCTTGTCGGCGCCGGGCATCAACTGGTCCATCAGCTCGACCACGGTGATCTTCGCCCCCAACGCGTCGTAGACACAGGCCATTTCCAGCCCGATGATCCCGCCGCCCAGCACCAGCATCCGCTTGGGGATGTCGTCGAGTTCCAGCGCGCCGGTGGAATCGATCACCCGCGGGTCGTCATGCGGCACGAAGGGTAGCTTCACGACCTCTGACCCGGCGGCGATGATGCAGTTGTCGAACGACACGCTGACCTTTTTCCCGTCATGCGCCACCTCCAGCATGTTGGGCCCGGTGAAGGCGCCGGTGCCCTGAACGACCTCGACCTTGCGCGCCTTCGACAGCCCGTCGAGCCCGCCGGTCAGCTGGCCGATCGTGTCATTCTTGAACTTGCGCAGCGCATCGAGGTCGATCTTCGGCTTGCCGAAGCTGACCCCGTGATGCGACATCTCCTCGGCCTCGGTGATCACCTTGGCGACGTGCAGCAGCGCCTTCGAGGGGATGCAGCCCACGTTCAGACAGACCCCGCCAAGCGTCGGGTACCGCTCGATCAGGATCACCTTCTTGCCCAGATCGGCGGCGCGGAACGCCGCCGAATAGCCACCGGGGCCCGAGCCGAGCACGACCAGATCGGCATGCTTGTCACCCTTGCCCGTCGCGGTGCCGGTGGCGGTCTGCGGGGCCGGGGCCGATTTGGCGGGGGCCTCTGACTTGGGGGCGTCCTCGGACGCGCCTGCGCTCTCGACTACCATGATCAGTGTGCCTTCGGAGACCTTGTCGCCCTCGGCCACTTTGATCTCGGTGATCTTGCCTGCAGCGGGGCTCGGCACCTCCATCGTGGCCTTGTCCGATTCAAGTTCGATCAGGGGATCTTCCTCGGCGATGGTGTCGCCGACGCTGACCAGGATGGCGACGACCGGCACATCCGAGAAATCGCCGATATCGGGAACCTTGATGTCCATGGGGGTTGTCTCCTTACCACATCAGTTTGCGCATGTCGCCCAGCAGCGTCTTGAGCGTCACGCAGAAGCGTGCGGCAAGCGCCCCGTCCACCGCGCGGTGGTCGTAGCTGAGCGAGAGGGGTTGCATCAGGCGCGGCGCAAATTCCGTTCCGTTCCAGACCGGCGCCATTTTCGAGCGCGTCAGCCCCAGTATGGCCACCTCGGGCGCGTTCACGATGGGCGTGAAGGACGTCCCGCCAATCCCGCCCAGCGACGAGATGGTGAAGGTGGCGCCCTGCATGTCCTTCGATTTCAGCTCGCCGTCGCGCGCGGCTTTCGACAGGCTCATCAACTCTTTCGAGATCTCCACGAGCCCCTTGCGATCGGCATCCTTGATCACCGGCACCATCAGCCCGTTGGGCGTGTCGGCCGCAAACCCGATATTGTAGAAATGCTTGCGCACCAGTTTGTCGCCATCGGGATGGATCGAGGAATTGAACTGCCAATTTGTCTTGAGCGCAGAGACGCTCGCCTTGATGACAAAAGACAGCAGCGTGACGCGATAGCCTTCCTCCTTGGCCTGCGTGTCCATCTCCTTGCGGTAGGCATCCAGATCGGTGATGTCGGCCTCGTCATCATGCGTGACATGCGGGATGTTGAGCCATGAGCGGTGCAGCGCCGGACCCGACAGCTTCTGGATGCGCGACATCTCGACATTCTCGACGGGGCCGAATTTCGAGAAATCGACCGCCGGGATCGGCGGAATGCCCATGCCGCCTGATGCGGGCGCGCCGGCGGCGGGTGCGGCCGTGGACGTGAGGTGCCGCGTCACGTCCTCGCGCAGGATGCGGCCCTTGCGGCCCGACCCGTTGACCTGCGCCAGATCGATCCCGAGTTGCCGCGCGAAGGCGCGCACGGACGGGCTGGCATGCGCCTTGCCAAACCCGGCATCGGTCACCGCGGCCGTGGGCGCGGGAGCCGCAGTCGGGGTCGGTTCCCTCGCGGGGGCAGGGGCCTCGGACTTGGCCTTGGGCGCCTCTTCGCTTGGTTTTTCGTCCGCACCGCCGCCATTGCTACCCTCGTCCTCGAGCAGCAGGATCAGCGAGCCTTGCGAGACCTTGTCGCCCTCGCTCAGCTTGATCTCCTTGATCTTGCCGGCGGCGGGGCTGGGCACCTCCATCGTCGCCTTGTCGGATTCAAGCTCGATCAGCGGGTCTTCTTCGGCGATGGTATCCCCAACGCCGACAAGGATGCTGACCACGGGCACGTCGCTGAAATCGCCGATATCGGGTACTTTCACGTCTTTCGTCATGTCACTGTCTCCTCTCGCGCGCGCGTCAGACCAGACGCGGGTTCGGCTTGTCGCCGTCGATTTCGTAGGTTTTCAGCGCCTTCTGCAGATCCGTCTTGGTAACCGCCCCCTCGCGGTAAAGATCGGTCATCGCGGCCGCGGCGATGTGGTTGGCGTCCACCTCGAAGAACCGGCGCAGGTTCACCCGGCTGTCGGACCGCCCGAACCCGTCCGTGCCCAGCACCGTGTAGCGCCCAGGCACCCCGGCGCGGATCTGGTCGGCGAAGGATTTCATGTAATCCGTGGCGGCGATGAACGGCCCCTTTGCGCCTTTCAGCTGCGCGGTCACGAAGGGCTCGCGCGGCTCGTCCAGCGGGTTCATGCGGTTCCAGCGCTCGACATGCTCGTAGTCGCGGCCAAGCTCGTTGAACGACGGCACCGACCAGATATCGGCGGTGACCCCGAAATCCTCCTTGAGCATCTCGGCCGCCTTGATCGCCTGCATCAGGATCGTGCCCGAGCCCATCAGGTTGACGTGCTTCTTGCCGGGTCTCGAGGTCTTTTGTAGCCGGTAGAGGCCGCGGACGATGTCCCCTTCCACGCCCATCGGCATCTCGGGATGCACGTAATTCTCGTTCATCAGGGTGAGGTAGAAATAGACGTCCTCCTCGTCCTCGAACATCCGCTTGAGCCCGTGCTGGACGATCACCGCCACCTCGTACTGGAAGGTCGGGTCGTAGCTGACGCAGTTGGGGATCGTCGAGGCGAGGATGTGGCTGTGCCCGTCCTCGTGCTGCAGACCCTCGCCGTTGAGCGTGGTGCGCCCCGCCGTGCCGCCCAGCAGGAAGCCGCGCGCGCGGCTGTCGCCGGCCGCCCAGGCGAGATCGCCGGTGCGTTGGAAGCCGAACATCGAGTAGTAGATGTAGAACGGGATCATCGCCACGCCGTGATTGGAATAGGACGTCGCCGCGGCGATCCAGTCGGCCATACTGCCGGCCTCGTTGATGCCTTCCTGCAGCACCTGACCGGTCTCCGACTCCTTGTAATAGGACATCTGTTCGCGGTCTTCAGGCGTGTATTTCTGACCCTTCGGGTTGTAGATCCCCACCGACCGGAACAGTCCTTCCATCCCGAAGGTGCGGCTCTCGTCCGGGACGATGGGCACCACCTGCTTGCCGATATTCTTGTCGCGCAGCAGCGTCGTGAGGATCTGCACGAAGGCCATCGTGGTCGAGATCTCGCGCTCGCCCGAACTCTGCAACTGCCGCTTGAAGGCGTCGAGCGACGGGATCGTCAGTTTCGGCGCGTCGGTCGTGCGTTTCGGGAAGTCGCCGCCAAGCGCCTTGCGCCGATCCGCCAGATACGCCTTCTGCGCGTTGTTGAGCGTGACGAACGGCGCCTTCGGCAGATCCTCGTCGCTGACCGGGATCTTGAAGCGGTCGCGGAACGCGCGCAGCTGATCCTCGGCCAGCTTCTTTTGCTGGTGGGTGGTGTTCTGGCCCTCGCCGGCAGTGCCCATGCCGTAGCCCTTGACGGTCTTGATCAGCAGGCAGGTGGGCTGGTCCTTGGTGTCGACCGCGCGCTTGAAGGCGGTATAGACCTTTTGCGGGTCGTGCCCGCCGCGGCGCAGCGCCCAGATCTGGTCGTCGGTCCAGTCCTCGACCAGCGCGGCGGTTTCGGGGTACTTGCCGAAGAAATGCTCGCGGATATAGGCGCCGTCGCGGGATTTGAAGGTCTGGTAATCGCCATCGACGGTCTCGTCCATCAGCTGGCGCAGCCGGCCGGACGTATCGCGCTCCAGCAATTCGTCCCAGCCCCGGCCCCAGAGAAGCTTGATCACTTCCCAGCCGGCACCGCGGAAATCGCCCTCGAGCTCCTGCACGATCTTGCCGTTGCCGCGCACCGGGCCGTCGAGGCGTTGCAGGTTGCAGTTGATGACGAAGATCAGGTTGTCGAGCCCCTCGCGCGCCGCAAGGTCGATCGCGCCGCGGCTTTCGGGCTCGTCCATCTCGCCATCGCCCAGGAAGCACCACACCTTGCGGTCGGCCATGTCGATATGGCCCCGGTTGTGCATGTATTTCATGAACCGCGCCTGGTAGATCGCCATCAGCGGCCCAAGCCCCATCGAGACGGTCGGGAACTGCCAGTAATCCGGCATCAGCCACGGATGCGGGTACGAGGACAGGCCCTTGCCGTCCACCTCGGATCGGAAGTTTTCAAGCCGTTCCTCGCTGATGCGGCCTTCCATGAAGGACCGCGCGTATATTCCGGGGATCACGTGGCCCTGGAAAAACACAAGGTCGCCGCCATGGATCGCCGATTTCGAGCGCCAGAAATGGTTGAGCCCGATATCGTACATCACCGCCGAGGACGCGAAGGACGCGATATGCCCGCCGTATTCGCTGCTTTCCTTGTTGCGGCGCACGACAGTCGCCATGGCGTTCCAGCGGTTGATGGTGCGGATGCGCCACTCCATCTCCAGGTCGCCGGGGAAATACTCCTGGTCGTCCGCGGGGATGGTGTTCTGATAGGGGGTGGTGGCCGAGAAGGGCAGGTTGGCGCCGGCGCCGCGGGCGGCCTGCACGGCCTTGTCCAGAAGGTGATGCGCACGGTTGGCGCCGTCGCGTTCGATCACGTCCTCGATGGCGTCCTGCCATTCCCGCGACTCGATCGGGTCTATGTCTGGGATCTGTGTCATCTCTCCCCCTTCTCCTCTGATGCGGCCCCTCGCGGCGCCAAATCGGTTTAATGATAAACCATTATCTCTTGCGGACCGGTCCTAGCGGATCCGATCCTGTCGGGTCACCCCGTTTCAGGCATGTCTTGCATGTGTCGCACGCATGGCTGCGCGACACCCCGTCTGAGCCTTGAACGATGCGGCAGGCCCTCCCCCGGCCCTCGTCATGCCTCATTCCGCCCGCCTAGCCATAATGCTTGCACCGCGACATCTTGCCGATCCCGGGATTCAGGCTGTTGGTCGGATCGCAGGCCCGGTAATGCGCCGCGAGGTCGGGCTTGGCCGGGTAGAGATGGCCCACGTTGTGCTCGGCCGGATATTCCGCGCCGCGCGCGTCCAGCAGTTCCAGCATCTGGTTCTTCAGCGCCTTCGGATCGCAGCCCTTTTTCACGACGTAATCCTGGTGCAGCACGTGGCAGAAGAAATGCCCGTAATACAGCTTGTGCACGATCTGGTCATCGATCTCGGGGGGCAGTTTCTCCAGCCAGTCCTCGTCATTGCGCCGCAGCGCGATATCCAGCGCCAGGATATCCTCGACCTCGCCGCGATGGATGTTCTGGTAGCGGATCGCGGCCCCGGCGGCGGCAAAGCGGTTCAGACCGGCCAGCTTGGCCTCGCGCGGGGTGCATTCGAACCAGTCACCGCTGCGCGCGCCAAAAAAGTCTTTCAGAAATCCGCGCGCCTCGTCGATGCCGCCATCGCGCATCTTGAGAATGAGGTGATGCTCGTACTTGTCGCGCCAGTCACGCAGGCGGCGCGGAAGGTGGTCCGGGGTCAGTCGCGCCAATAGCTGCATGACCTTGTCGGTCAGCCCGCGCGTCAGCCGCAGCTTGTTGAACCGCGCATCGAACGCGCCCTTCAGCGCGAAGAACATCGGCAGCCGGTCGGTGCCCAGCCAGTCGATCATGCGCACCGTGTCCTTGCCGTACCTGTCGGCGACATCGAAACACGCCCGCTGCATGTATTCGCCAGAGACCGGAACGTGATCGAAATTCTTCAGGATGTGCCGGCGCAGTGCGGTCAGCTCGGCGGGATCGTTGGTGCCGATATAGAAGACCGTCTCGCTTTCCGGGATCGCGTAAGTGTCGAGCCGCACGGCGAAGACCGCCAGCTTGCCCGCGCAGCCCGCCGACTCGTAAAGCCGGCGCTTGTCGGCGTTGAACCGCGCGGGCGTGCCCGCGTCGACATCGCGCACACGCGACACGTACTCGGTATCCGAAGCCTTGCGGTTCGTGGCCTCGACATCCGCCTCGTCGAAATCGCCGGCTTCCAGCCGCGTCAGGATCTCTTCGGGCGTGTCGCCCAGACGGATGCCAAGGTGGTTGACCAGCTCGATCTTACCGTCCTCGGTGATGCGCGCGTAAAGCGACAGCTCCGTATAGGACGGCCCGCGCTCGACCAGCGAGCCGCCGGAATTGTTGCACACGCCGCCCATCACCGAGGCCCCGATGCAGGACGACCCGATCACCGAATGCGGCTGACGCCCCAGCGGCTTGAGCATCTTTTCCAGCGCGAACAGCGTGGCGCCGGGCAGGGCGAGCACCTGGCGCCCGCCGCGCAGGCTGTGCAGCCGGTCCATCCGCTGCGTGTTGATCAGCACCACGTCGCGGTCGTAGGTGCCCTTGGGGGTCGAACCCTCGGTCAGCCCGGTATTGGCGGCCTGCAGGATGACGATCTTGTCGGCGGCGACGCAGGCCTGCAGCACCTGCCACTGCTCCAGCAGCGATCCCGGCTGCACCACGCACAGCGCGTCCCCTTCGCCGGAGCGCCAGCCCTTGCGGAACCGCTCGGTCTGCCGTGCGCCGGTCAGGCAGTGCCGTCGCCCGACGATCCGCTGCAGATCGGCGATCAGCCTGTCATTGTCCTGCGCCGTGCCCACGGGATCACCCCTTGTCGCTGTCATGTGCGCCCCCTTTGTTACGTTCCGTCCCTCAGGGTAGCCCCGGCACACGTTCAGGCAAAAACGCCATCCGTGCAAGCGTGCTTAATGAAAACCGCCCGAAAGCGCGCGCGGCGCCGGTCCGTGTGACGCGCTTTGCGCTGGAAAATGCCGCCCGCGTCCCATATGGATCGGGGAACACCCCGGAACGCAAAGGTGCGGACGCGATGAACGAACTTTTCAACAGCTTCATGACCGGCCCCGACGAAAAGGGCCGGTTCGGCGATTTCGGCGGGCGCTTCGTGTCGGAGACCCTGATGCCGCTCATCCTCGAGCTGGAAGAGTGCTACGAGCATGCCAAGACCGATCAGAGCTTCTGGGACGAGATGCACCATCTCTGGACGCATTACGTCGGCAGGCCCTCGCCGCTATACCATGCCGAGCGGCTGACCGAGCACCTGGGCGGCGCGAAGATCTACCTTAAGCGCGACGAGTTGAACCATACCGGCGCGCACAAGATCAACAACGTGCTGGGTCAGATCATCCTGGCCCGCCGGATGGGCAAGACCCGCATCATCGCCGAGACGGGCGCGGGCCAGCACGGTGTCGCCACCGCCACGGTCTGCGCCAAGTTCGGGCTGAAATGCGTGGTCTACATGGGCGCGCATGACGCCGAGCGGCAGGCACCCAACGTCTTCCGCATGAAGCTTCTGGGCGCCGAGGTGGTGCCGGTGACCAGCGGGCGCGGCACGCTGAAGGATGCGATGAACGACGCGCTGCGCGACTGGGTGACAAATGTGCGCGACACGTTCTACTGCATCGGCACGGTCGCGGGCCCGCATCCCTATCCGGCCATGGTGCGCGATTTCCAGTCGATCATCGGCCGCGAGACGCGCGAACAGATGCAGTCAGCCGAGGGGCGTCTGCCCGACATGCTGGTCGCCTCGATCGGCGGCGGCTCGAACGCCATGGGGCTTTTCTACCCGTTCCTCGACGACAAGGAGGTGAACCTTATCGGCGTCGAGGCCGGCGGTCACGGCGTCGACGACCGGATGGAGCATTGCGCGTCATTGAATGGTGGGCGCCCCGGCGTGCTGCACGGCAACCGCACCTACCTGCTGCAGGATGCCCACGGGCAGATCCTCGAAGGGCATTCGATCTCGGCGGGGCTGGATTATCCCGGGATCGGGCCGGAACACAGCTGGCTGCACGATGTCGGGCGGGCGCAATATGTCTCGATCACCGATGCCGAGGCGCTCGAGGCGTTCCAGCTTTGCTGCGCGCAGGAAGGGATCATCCCCGCGCTGGAACCCAGCCACGCGCTGGCCCATGTGATGAAGATCGCGCCCGACCTGCCGCGCGATCATCTTCTGGTGCTCAACATGTGCGGACGCGGCGACAAGGACATCTTCGCGGTCGCCAAGCATCTGGGTGTCGAGATCGGCTGACACCGCCTTTCGGTGCCCCCGCTCGACGGTCGCCGCCTTGTACCAAACGCATGGTGAATTTGTACCGATGCGTGCTCAGCCGGCGGTCCTCGCCGCAAGATCGTCGATGACCTTGCACCACAGATCGACCGGCTGACAGCCGGGCACCGCATGTTCGCCACCCAGGATGAAGGTCGGCACGCCGGTGATGCCCATCTCGCGGAACTGCGCGTCGCGCGCCTTGATATCCGCGCGATCCGCGTCCGTCGCCAGAAGCCGCCGGATCACCGCGCCATCCATGCCGAGGGTGTCTGCCACATCCGCCAGAACCTCGTGATCGCCGATATCGCGGCCCTCGTCGAAATAGGCCGCGAACAGCGCCATCGCCATGCGGTCCTGGCACTGCTCGATCCCCGCCCAGTGCAGAAGCCGGTGCGCATCCAGCGTGTTGGGCGTACGCTCGATGCCGGCGAAGTCGATCGCCAGCCCCGCGGCCTCGGCCCGCTCCAGCACCGGGGCGTAGGCCTGCGCCGCGCCCTGCTGGCCGCCGAACTTCGTCTCGAGGTATTCGCGCCGGTCCATGCCCCCCTCGGGCATTTCGGGGTTGAGCTGGAAGGGATGCCACTCGATCTCGAACGGGTGATCGGGCCGGGCCGCAAGCGCCTGATCCAGAAGGGTCTTTCCGATATAGCACCAAGGGCAGATCGGGTCGGAGATGATGTCAAGCTTGACCATGACGGTCCTTTTGGATCGGCCGTAACGCGCGGCGCAGGAGTTTTCCGTTCGCCCCCGTGGGCAATGCATCCACGTGGATGTAGTCGCGCGGGGCCTTGTAGCCCGCGAGCCGTTCGCGCGCGAAGGCGTCGAGGGAAGCGGGATCGAGGGATTCCGGCCCCGTATAGAACGCCATGATCACGCGCGCATCCTCTTTCACCTCGATGTCGGTGACCGCGACCTCGGTGATGCCGGGATGCGGCAGCAGCGCCTGCTCGACCTCGATCGGCGAGACGCGGAAACCGCCCGCGTTCATCATGTCGTCGGCGCGCCCCAGGTATGTGATCTCGCCCTGCGCGTCCATCATGCCCTGATCCCCGGTCAGAAACCAGTCGCCTGCGAATTTCGCCGCGGTGGCCTCGGGCGCGCCGAGATAGCCGCGCATCAGGCCGGGATCGGAGTTGTGCACGGCGATGGTCCCCTCCGCGCCCGTCTCGACGGGGCCGTCGGGCCCGATGATCGCGACGCGGCGACCGTCCTGCGGGCGCCCCAGCGTGCCCGGCGTGGCCGGGTGATCGGGGCTGCCGGAGATGAAGGTCGAGCATTCCGACAGCCCGTACGCCTCGTAGATGGCGGTGTCCGTGGCCTCCTGCCACTGCCGGCGCAGCGTCTCCGACAGCTTTTCCCCGGCCGCGAGACCATGCCGCAAGTGCGGCAGGGACATCTTCGCGTGATGCTTCAATATCTTGCGGTAAACACCCGGCCCAGCTGCAAAAAGCGTCGCATCGTGGCGCTTCAGAAGCAGCGGGATCTGTTCCGGCGTGACCTCGGGCGCGGGGATGAGCGCGGTCGCCCCCATCGTCCACGGATCCATCAGCCCGGTGCCAAGCGTGAAGGTCCAGTTGAACGCGCCCGCATGGCACAGCCTGTCCTCGGGTCGCAGCCCGTACCAGCCGTCAAACATCATCCGCCGCGCCCAGATCGCGCGATGCGCGTGGCAGACGGCGCGGGGTATACCGGACGTCCCGGAGGTGTAGATGATATAGGCCAGCCGCTCGGGATCGCCCAACTGCCAGTCGGCCTCGGGCAGGTCGCGCATCGCTCGCAGGTCGGCCACCCCCAGCACGGGAATGTCCGTCTCGGGGCAGGCGATGGCGCCGTCGCGCAGGATCAGCGCGGGTTGCGTGGTGTCGATGATCCCGGCCACTTCGGGCGCGGTCAGCTGGCTGGAGGTGGGGATCGGCACCAGCCCCACGGCGATCGCCCCGAGATAGGCGATCGGAAACTCCACCGTGTTGCCAAGCCGCATCAGCACCCGGTCCCCGGGCTGCATCCCCTGTCGCAACAGCCCTGTGCCGGTACCGAGGATTGCCGATTTCAGGCGCGCGTAGCTCCAGCGCTCGGCCCCCGACAGGCGGAGAACGGCCAGCGCGATCTTGTCGGGCTGCGCGTCCGCCCCTCCCAAGACATGTGCCGCGAGGCTGAACGGCGCGGGGCAGGGCGCGCAGGTCCCGTGGTGATATTCGGCAAGCATATCTTCGGATTAGGCGCCCCGCGGACGAGTTGCAAGTGGCGGCCGGTCCGCCCAGATGGACCACGACGATCAGCAGGATGCAGCCAGCGGGGGCGATCGTTTGTCTCATTGGCGGCATGTTGCCGGTTCTCCGCAACGTCAGGACGCCACACCGACCGCGCGACCGCCCTCAGCGACAATGCCCGCCGCGAAACAGGGCAGAACGTCTTGCATCTCGAAGCGCGCGCCGGTCGAGCGAATTTAATCTATTAGACGCTGTCCCATTCAGGCGTTTGCGCGCGCAACCTTTAACCTGAAAGGCATGGCTTTTGGCGTGCAACTCCGAAGGTCGGTCTGGATCGCAGATGTCCCGCAATGCGCAACGCGACATGTCGCAAGACGCCGCAAGGGTCGAACCGCCGATCCGGCTAGTTCGACCCGCTCCACGCGGCGCAGCGCGACGAGGTGACCGGGCGGGCCAATCGCCGCAGGCTGGCCGGTCACCTGCACGCCGAAATCGCGCGCGGCGGCTTGGGTGTCCTGCTGCTCGATATCGACAACCTCAATGAAATCAACGCGCGGTTCCGGCCATGACGACGGCGGCACGGATCGGCGCCGTGGCGGATCTCGATGACCTGTCGATGACCAAGCCGTTCGACGCGCTCGCCTCACGACACGCGTCGGGCTTCGACGGCTTGGGCATGTCGATCAACGTCTCGGCGGCAGTGCTTGCCGATCCGGGCTATCCCGATCTTCTGGACCGCACGATCCGCGCAACCGGGTCATCAAGCGCGGAATCATCCGCCTGTGCCGCCTTCTGCGCATGGCTGTGGTCGCCGAGGGCGTCGAGACCGCCGGACAGTTGCAGATGCGGCGCGCCGCCGGGTGCCCTGTGATCCGGGGCTTCGGCCTGGCCCGGCCGATGCCGCTTTGCGACATGATCGGCTGGTTGAAGGCGTGGACGCTCCAAGACCCGGGTACGGTCCCGGATTGTCCGGTCGCGCAGGTCTCGTCGAGCACATCTGTGACATGGGCGCAACGCCGAGATGTCATGCGGCAAAAGAAAAGGCCCGCATCGCGCGGGCCTTCTGTGGCAAGCGGGTGCAGTCGGCGTCGTCAGCGGTTCTCGATATCGACGTAATCGCGCAGCGTGACACCCTGATACAACTGCCGCGGCCGTCCGATCTTCAGTTGCGGATCGGTGATCATCTCCTTCCACTGCGAGATCCAGCCGATAGTGCGGCTGACCGCGAAGATCGGCGTGAACATCGAGGTCGGAAATCCCATCGCCTCGAGGATGATCCCGGAATAGAAATCGACGTTCGGGAACAGTTTCTTCTCGGTGAAGAACGGATCGGCGAGGGCCTGCTTTTCCAGTTCCTTGGCGACCTGCAGCGTCGGGTTGTCCTCGACGCCCAGAAGCTCGAGCACCTCGTCGGCCGATTGCTTCATCACCTTGGCGCGCGGATCGAAGTTCTTGTAGACCCGGTGCCCGAAGCCCATCAGGCGGAACGGGTCGTCCTTGTCCTTGGCGCGGGCGATGTATTCGGGGATCTGGTCGGGCGTGCCGATCTCGCGCAGCATCTCCAGACAGGCCTGGTTGGCGCCGCCATGCGCCGGCCCCCAGAGACAGGCGATCCCGGCGGCGATGCAAGCGAACGGGTTGGCGCCCGAGCTTGATGCCAACCGTACGGTCGAAGTCGAGGCGTTCTGCTCGTGGTCGGCGTGCAGCGTGAAGATCCGGTCCATCGCGCGGGCGAGGATCGGGTTGACCTCGTAATCCTCGGCCGGCACCGCGAAGCACATGCGCAGGAAATTCGACGCGTAGTCGAGATCGTTGCGCGGATAGACGAAGGGCTGCCCGATCGAATACTTGTAGGCCCAGGCGGCGATCGTCGGCATCTTGGCGATCATCCGGATCGAGGCGACCTCGCGCTGCCACGGATCGCTGATATCGGTGCTGTCGTGGTAGAAGGCCGACATCGCGCCGACCACGCCGACCATGATCGCCATCGGATGCGCGTCACGCCGGAAGCCGCGGAAGAAATACACCATCTGCTCGTGCAGCATGGTGTGATTGGTCACGCGACCCTCGAAATCCTCCAGCTGCGCGGGCGAGGGCAGCTCGCCGTAAAGCAGCAGGTAGCAGACCTCGAGGAAATGCGATTTCTCGGCCAGCTGATCGATCGGATAGCCGCGATGCAAGAGCTCGCCCTTGTCGCCGTCGATGAAGGTGATCGTGCTGTCGCAGCTCGCCGTCGAGGTAAAGCCGGGATCGTAGGTGAAGACGCCCGCGGCGCTGTAAAGCTTGCGGATATCGATCACGTCGGGCCCCGCGGTGGGCGAGTAGATCGGCAGATCGTGGCTCTTGCCCTCGATCTCCAGCCGTGCGGTTCGGGTGTCGTCTGCCATAGGGGTCCTCCCTTTCGATGCCCTTTTGCGGTTTACCACGCGGGCCGGATGAAATGGGCCGTCACGACGGGTCTGGTCCCCCGTGCGCGGCGTCGTCGAGCCGGGCGATGCTCTCGTCGCGCCCGAGCACCAGCATCATGTCGAACACGCTTGGTGTCACACTGCGCCCGGCCAGCGCGGCGCGCAACGGCCCGGCCAGTTTACCAAACTTGATCCCGTGAGCATCGGCGATTCCGTTCATGACGGTCTCGATCCCGCATCGTGCCCAATTAGCAGTTTGCAGCTGCGGCGTCAATTCTTTCAGTATACTACGGGATACATCGTCGAGTTGCGCAGCGGCCTTCGGCTCCGGCACAATCGGGCGAACTGACAGAATAAACGCCGCCTTGTCAATAAGTTCCGGGAAGGTCTTCGCGCGCTCTTTCAGGCAATACATGCCCTGTTCCAGCAATTCTGCCTTGCCCTCATCCAGCCGGGACTGCCCGGTCGCGGCCAGAAAATCCTGCAATTCGTGCCGCAGCGCGGCATCATCCATCATCGCGATGTGCTGACCGCAGATATTGTCGAGCTTCTTGAAGTCCAGCCGTGCCGGCGCCTTGCCTATCCCTGAAAGGTCGAACCACTCCTGCGCCTTGGCGTCGGTGAAGACCTCGTCATCGCCATGGCTCCACCCCAGCCGCGCGAGGTAGTTGCGCAGGCCCGCAGCCGGGTAGCCCATCTGGCGGTATTCCTCGACCCCGAGCGCGCCGTGCCGCTTGGACAGCTTCTTGCCGTCAGGTCCGTGGATGAGCGGGATATGCGCATAGACCGGCAGCGGCCAGTCCATCGCGAGGTAGATGAGCATCTGCCGCGCCGCGTTGTTGAGATGATCGTCGCCGCGGATCACGTGCGTCACCCCCATGTCGTGATCGTCCACCGCCACGGCCAGCATGTAGACGGGCGTACCGTCGCCGCGTAACAGGATCATGTCATCGAGTTGATCGCTCCGGATGGCGACCTCGCCCTGCACCGCGTCGGGGATGGTCACGGCGCCCTCGCGCGGCGCCTTGATACGGATCACATGCGGCGCCCCCTCGGGGTGCTGGTCGGGGGTCGCATCGCGCCACGGGCTGCGAAAAAGCGTCGAGCGGCCTTCGGCCCGCGCTGTGTCGCGGAATGTCTCGATCTCGTCGCGGGTCGAGAAACACTTATAGGCCTGGTCGCTTGCTAGAAGCTCATGCGCGACCTCGCGGTGCCGCTCGGCACGCGCGGCCTGGCTGACCGCCTCGCCGTCATGGTCGAGCCCCAGCCACGCCAGTCCGTCCAGGATCGCCTGCGTTGCCTCCTGGGTCGAGCGCGCGTGATCCGTGTCCTCGATCCGCAACAGGAAGCGGCCGCCGCGGCCGCGCGCGTAAAGCCAGTTGAAAAGGGCCGTGCGTGCGCCCCCGATATGCAGGAACCCTGTCGGTGAGGGGGCAAAACGGGTTACGACCTGGCTTGTCATGGGGCGCATTAACCTTTCGGTAACGATACGAAGCCTAAGAATGCGGCATCTTTATCGGCCCGTCAAAGGGGACACAAGTGGGGCGCGTCTGGCAGGTGATCGAACGCGGCTGGCTGATGCAGCGCGGGTCGCTTTTCCCTTGGGTGCCGGTGCTACTGGCCTGCGGGATCGGCGTCTATTTCTCGCTGCGGATTGAGCCTGCGACGGATGTCCTCTGGGCCTGTGGCGGTGCGTCGGCATTGCTCGCCCTTGCGGCGTGGTATGGGCGCGACTGGGCCGGCCCGATCCTGTGGGCGCTTGCCCTTCTGCTGGCCGGGTTCGCGCTGGCCGGGCTACGCACGCATCTCGTCGCCGGGCCGGTGCTCGGCTGGCGGTATTATGGCCCCGTCGAGGGGCGGATCGTGGCGATCGACCGATCGGCCTCGGATGCGGTGCGGCTGACGCTCGACCGGGTGGTGCTGTCGGGGGTGGACCCCGACCGCGTGCCGGACCGGGTGCGCGTTTCGTTGCACGCCAGCACCGAGGTGATCGCGCCGCGCCCCGGCCTGCGCGTGATGACCACCGCGCATCTCTTGCCGCCGAGCGGTCCGGCCGAGCCGGGGGGCTTCGATTTCCGCCGCCACGCGTGGTTCCAGGGGATCGGCGCCGTCGGCTACAGCCGCGTGCCGCTTCTGACCATCGCCCAAGCCGAGGGCTGGCAGGCGATGTTTCGCGCGCGCATGGCGCTGTCGGACCACGTGCAGACCCGCCTGCCGGGCGAGGAGGGGGCGTTCGCCGCCGCGATCATGGCCGGCGACCGATCCGGGATGGACCAGCAGACGCTCGAGGTGCTGCGCACCACGAACCTCGCGCATCTGCTGGCGATCTCGGGGCTGCACATGGGGCTGCTGGTGGGGTTCGTCTTTTCTGCGTTCCGGCTGATCCTCGCCGCGGTGCCGCCGCTTGGCCTGCGGCTGCCGGCCAAGAAGTTCTCAGCGGCGCTGGCGTTGGTGGTCGCCGCCGGATATCTCGGGCTTTCCGGCGGTAACGTCGCGACCGAGCGGGCCTTCGTCATGGCCGCGGTGGTGCTGGTGGCGGTGATGCTCGACCGGCGCGCGATCAGCCTGCGCTCGGTCGCGCTGGCGGCGACGATCCTGCTGGTCTGGCAGCCCGAGGCGCTTCTGGGGCCCGGCTTCCAGATGTCGTTTGCGGCAACCACGGCGCTGGTCGCGATCTACGGCCTGATCCGCGACGCGAAGCTGCCGATGGGGCCGCGCTGGCTGCGGCCCATTTCGGCGGTGGTCATCACCTCGGTGGTGGCGGGGCTGGCGACCGCACCCCTCGCGGCGGCGCATTTCAATCTCTGGTCGCATTACGGGCTGGTGGCCAACCTGCCTAGCGTGCCGCTGATGGGGCTTCTGGTGATGCCGGCGGCGGTCATGGGTGCAGTCGCGATGCCCTTCGGGCTCGACGCGCTGCCGTTCTGGTTGATGGGGCGCGGTCTGGCCGCGATCTTGTGGGTGGCGCATTGGGTGGCGGGCCTCGAGGGCGCGCGTGGCACGGTGCCGACACCCGGACCCATGGTGCTGCCGATGATGGCGCTCGGCGCGCTCTTCATGGTGCTGTGGAAGGGCTGGGCGCGGCTGGCGGGGCTGCTGCCGGTGGCGCTGTCTCTGGGGCTCTGGCTGCAGGCCGCGCGCCCCGACGTGCTGATCGCTGATGACGGCGCGCTGGTCGGCGTGATGACCGATGCCGGACGCGCGCTCAACAAGGCGCAGGGCGGCGGGTTCATCGCCGGGATCTGGCTGGAAAACGACGGCGATGCTACGATTCAGGAGGATGCCGCGCTGCGGTGGGACGCGCGGCCCGCGGACGCGATCCCGGTGCGCGCCCTGGGCGGCAAGCGCGCCGCCGAAGGCCTGACCGAGTGCGCGACCGGTGAATGGGTCGTACTTAACACGGCCCCACCAGAGGGGCGGGTGGCATCGCTGCCTTGCACGGTCGTTACCCCAGCCAGTCTGCGAAAGACGGGGGCCATCGCCCTATATAGGACCGAAACCGGCGTGCGCACGGTCACCGCCCGCGACCTCACCGGCATTCGCGCCTGGAGCCCTCAGTAACTGCGGATCAGCCCCACAAGGCGCCCCTGCACCCGGACCTGGTCGCCGGGCAGCACGCGGGTTTCATAGGCGGGGTTCGCGGCCTCCAGCGCGATGGCGCTGCCCTTGCGGAAGAAGCGTTTCAGCGTCGCCTCTTCCTCGCGGATCAGCGCGACGACGATGTCGCCGTTATCGGCGGTCGCGGTCTCTCGGATGATCACCACATCACCGTCGTTGATCCCCGCCTCGATCATCGAATCGCCCCTGACCTCGAGCGCATAATGCTCTCCGGTCCCCGACACCATGCCGCCGGGCACGCTGACATTGTGGCTGGCATGCGCGATCGCCTCGATCGGGACACCGGCGGCGATACGACCCATCATCGGCAGGTCGACGACGCCATCGGTCGCGACAGGGCGCGCATTGGCGGGCTGGCCCGGCCCCGCACGGTCGCCCTCGATCACCCTTGGGGTGAACCCGCGATTGCCTGCGCCCCGGCTTTCAGTCCGGTCTTGCAGGCTGTCGGGCAGCTTGAGAATCTCGAGCGCGCGTGCGCGATGTGCCAGCCGCCGGATGAAGCCGCGTTCCTCGAGCGCCGTGATCAACCGGTGAATCCCAGATTTCGACCGCAGATCAAGCGCCTCCTTCATCTCGTCGAAGCTGGGCGGCACGCCCGTGCGCTGCACCCGCGCATTGATGAAGGCGAGAAGATCGATCTGCTTTTTGGTCAACATGAGCCGCCGTCCCGATGAAATTACATTTCATGTTCTACTTATGTTCGATATCTCTGTCAACCATGTTTTGCAAACCCCCCTGTCATCCCAGCCGGTTACGACGCAGGGCGCGACATCTCGCTGCGGATCAGGCGAACGTGACCGCGCGATCGAAGGGCATCTCGCGCAGACGTTTGCCGGTCGCCGCGAAGATCGCGTTCGCGAGGGCGGCGGGTGCAGGCGGCACGGTTGGCTCGCCGATGCCGCGGATCTGCGCGGCAGTCTCGAGCCCGCGCACCAGGATCTCGGGGCATTGCGACAGGCGCATCGCTTGGTAGCTGTCGAAATTGCGCTGCTCCGTGGTGCCATCCGCGTAGGTGGTCGCGGCATGCATCGCGTGGCCCAGCCCGAAGATCACGCCGCCCTGTACGAGCCCCTCGAAATTCACCGGGTCGAGGACGCGCCCCACATCGGCGGCCACATACACCCGGTCGAGGCGAATGCCGTCTTGTGTGTCGCTCACCTCGACCACCTGCGCGCAGGGCACGCCGAAGGACAGGCAGAACGCCACGCCGCGCCCGCGCCGCTCGGGCAGAGGCGTGCCCCAACCCGACATCTCTCCCACCGCCTCGAGCACGCGGCGCGACGGCGCATGGGTGCACAGCCGCAGGCGTTCTTCCAGCGGGTCGGCGCCCGCGGCGTGGATCAACTCGTCCAGAAGGCAATCGTGGAAGAACCCGTTGGTCGACGCCCCCACCGCGCGCCAAGAAGAGACCGGCGCGAGCGCCGGCGCGCGGTAGCCGGTCACGCGGTAATGCGGCACCGCGAAGGGCTGATCCCACGCCCCGGCGACGATCTGCAGGTCGGGCCCGGCGGCGGGGATGCCCTGCCGACCCATCTGCGACGCCAGCACCGAAGGTATGGCGATGCCCAGATCATAGGCCGTGACCCGGCCATCCGCGACCCGCCCGCGCCCGCGCGCCATGGCGATCTGGCGGGGAAAATCCTGCGCCATGTCCTCTTCGCGTGAATAGGTCAGCTTGACCGGGCGTCCCGGCACCGCCATCGCGATGCGCGTGGCATGGCGCACGGCGGTATCCTCCAGCCGGTGACCGAAACTGCCGCCGATCATCTGCGCATGCACATGGACGTGGGCCGCGTCCTGCCCGGTGATCGCCGCCGCATTCGCTTGGACGAAGCGCGGCACCTGCGTGCCGGTCCAGATATCGGTGCGCCCGGGCGTGTAGCGCACGGTGGCGTTCAGCGGCTCCAGCGGGGCGTGGGCGAGATAGGGCGCGCGGTACTCGACGGCGACATCCGCGCCGCTTTCCAGCGCCGCGTCGACGTCACCCACATCGCGCCAACGGCTGTCCTGCGCGTCCTCGGTGAAACTGTCACTCAGCGCCTGCCAGTGCCCGTCCATCCCGGGCGGGTAGGGCGTGGGCGCCCAGTCGCAGGTGATCGCCTGCGCGGCCTGCATCGCACGCCACGTATTGTCGGCGATCACCGCCACGCCGCCGGGGATTTCGACGACCTTCTGAACCCCGCGCATCGCTTTGGCCTTGGCGGCATCGAAGCCGCGCAGCGCCGCCCCCTGCGCCGGGTTGAGGCGGATCGCGGCGTGCAGCATGTCCGCCAGGTCCATGTCGATGCCGTAGGCTTGCGTGCCGGTGGATTTCGCCACCATGTCGATGCGCTGCATCGGCTTGCCCAGAAGCCGCCACGATTTCGGCCCGCGCAAGGCGACATCGGTCACGGGAGCGGTCGCGGCGGCCGCCTCGGCCAGGCTTTGGTAGCGGATCCGCGTGCCGTCGGGCAGGATCAGCGCGCCGCGGTCGGTGCGCAGATCGCGCGCCGCGACCCCGTGCACCTTTGCGGCGGCGGCTTTCAGCGTCTCGCGCGCCACGGCCCCGGCGCGGCGCAGCTTGTCGTAGCCGTCGGGCACGGTGGTCGAGCCGCCGGTCACCTGCATGCCGAGAAACTTCATCGGCGCATCGGCGAGATCGCGCACAGTCTCGGCCAGCCAGCCATCGTTGGTGGCGCGGAACGGCACCGCGTCCGACGACAGCGCGGTGTTCCAGTAGGCGGGGCTGGGCGGCCCGGGATCGGGTTCGACCTGATCCAGATCCACGTCCAGTTCCTCGGCGATCAGCGCCGCCTGCACCGACACGGCACCCTGCCCGCTATCGGCGCGCGGTGTGATCAGCGTGATCGCGCCCTCAGTGATCAGCACGTAGGGCGTCAGCGCCGCGGCACCCTTTGGCAGACCGTCCAGCAGCGGGTTGGCATGGGGCGCGTGAAACCGCCAGACACCGAAGGCCACGCCGCCGGCGATCGCCGCCGAGCCGATGAGGAACGTGCGCCGCGCGATGGTTTTCACACGTCCCATTTCAGGTCTCCTCGGCCATGGCGCGCGCGGCAGCCTTCACCGCCGCGCGAATCCGTGGATAGGTGCCGCAGCGGCACAGGTTGCCGGACATGGCGGCGTCGATCTCGGCATCGGCGGGGTCGGGCGTTGCGGACAGAAGGCTCGCGGCCTGCATGATCTGGCCCGACTGGCAATAGCCGCATTGCGCAACCTGTGTCTCGATCCACGCCGCCTGCACGGGATGCGGGGCGTCGGGCGTGCCAAGACCCTCGATCGTGGTCACTGGCCCCCAGACGTCTGCCACCGGGATCTGGCACGACCGCACCGCCTGGCCCGCGACGTGCACCGTGCAGGCGCCGCATTGCCCGATGCCGCAGCCGTATTTCGGGCCCTTGATGTTCAGCACGTCGCGCAGCAGCCACAAAAGCGGCATGTCCGCGTCGATGTCGTCAAGCTCTTGCGCGGTGCCGTTTACGGTCAGTTGCATGGGACACTCTCCGGGCCGGATTACCCGTTGTACGATAAGCCGTCCCGCCCGCGTGTAAAGCCGGCAGTCGCGCCGTCAGATCGGCAAATACTCGACCATGTCGCCGACGTCGCGGGCGGGATCGTGCGGCGCGCGCACCAGAAGCGCGTCGGCGGTCGCCAGAACGCCCAGCAGCGCGCTGTCCTGCCGGGTTTCGGCCACCAGCCCCTCGGGGGTCAGGCGGGCGCGCATGTAATGCTCGCGCGGGCCGTTTGCGTCCAGCGGGGCCGCCAGTCGCCCGATCTGGCGCGGCGCCGGGGCCGCGCCAAGGCCCAGCATGGCGCGGATCATCGGCACCACGAAGACCTGCCCGCAGACCATCGCCGAGACCGGGTTGCCGGGCAGGCCGACCATCGCCGCATCGCCGATCCGGCCCGCCATCAGAGGCTTGCCCGGCCGCATCGCCACCTTGTAGAAAGCGCGGTCGATGCCAAGGTCGCCGGCAACCCGCCCCACGAGATCGTGATCGCCGACCGAGGCGCCGCCGATGGTGACGATCAGGTCCGCGCCGCGCGCCAGATCGACTGCGGCAGTCAGCGAGGCTACGCTGTCGCGGGCGATTGGCAGCAGACGCGCGCGCGCGCCGCAGCCCTCGAACATCGCCTTCAGCCCGAACGTGTTGGACGCGAGGATCTGGTCGTGACCGGGCTCCTCGCCCGGCATCACCAGCTCGTCACCGGTGGCGATCAGCGCAATCTCCGGGCGGCGGCGCACCGGCACCGACGCGATGTTCATCGCCGCCAGAAGCGCGATATCGGCGGGGCGCAGCACGCGCGGCGCCGGCACCCGGTCGCCGGTGCGAAAATCGCTGCCCGCCGGGCGCACGTGATCCTTGGGGTCGAGGCGGTCCGACAGGGTGATCCGCGCGCCCTCGGCCGTCACGTCCTCCTGCATCACCACGCGGTCAGCCCCCTCGGGCAGCGGCGCGCCGGTGAAGATGCGCACCGCCTCTCCCGCGCCGACCGCGCCACCAAACCCGTGCCCCGCCGCCGCCTCGCCGATCACCGTCAAGACGTCTCCGGGCGCGGCGTCGGCCCCGGGTATCGCGTAGCCATCCATCGCCGAGGCGGCGAAGGGCGGCTGGTCGCGCCGGGCGGTCACGTCCTGCGCCAGCACCCTTCCGGCGGCCTCGACCAGCGCCACATCTTCGGACCCGACCGGCGAAACCAGCGCGAACAGCCGCTCGAGGGCGTCGGAAACCGGGATCATTTCGCCTCGTAACGCCCTGATTTTCCGCCGTCCTTGAGCAGAACCCGGATACCGCCGATCTGCATCGCGCGATCCACCGCCTTGACCATGTCATAGACCGTCAGCGCCGCGACGGACACCGCCGTCAGCGCCTCCATCTCGACGCCGGTCTGCCCGGTGGTCCGCACGCGCGCCTCGATCGCCACGCCCGGCAGGTCCGGGTCGAGCGTCAGGTCGACCGATACCGAGGTGACCGGCAGCGGATGGCAGAGCGGGATCAGGTCGGGGGTCTTCTTGGCCCCCATGATGCCGGCCAGCCGGGCGACCGACAGCACGTCGCCCTTCTTGGCGCGACCCTCGCCGATCAGCTGGAACGTGGCGCGCTCCATCTTGACATGGCCCTCGGCCACGGCCTCACGCGCGGTCGCGGCCTTTTCGGACACATCGACCATATGGGCGTGGCCCTCGGCGTCGAAATGCGTCAGCCCGCTCATCAGATGCTGCCCGCGGTCAGCGGGTTGGTCAGCAGGTTGCGCGTGGCCGTCGCCACGTCGTCGGCTCGCATCAACGTCTCGCCGATCAGGAAGGCGCGTGCGCCGTAGCGGGCGACATCGGCCAGGTCCTGGGCGGTCGCAAAGCCGCTCTCGCTGACGATCAAGCCGTCGGGGGGCACGAATTTCGACAGCTTGCGGGTCACGTCAAGCGATGTCTCGAAGCTGTGCAGGTCGCGGTTGTTGATGCCGACCATCGTCGAGGCGAGCGCGCTCGCACGCTCCAACTCGGCGCGATCATGCACCTCGATCAGCACGTCCATGCCCCAGCGTGTCGCGGCGTCTTCCAGTTCCGCGGCCTGCGCGTCCGACACCGCGGCCATGATGATCAGGATGCAATCTGCACCCCAGGCGCGCGCCTCGGCGATCTGGTAGGGATCATAGAGGAAATCCTTGCGCAGCACCGGAAGTTCGCAGGCCGTGCGGGCCTCGGTCAGATGCTCTGGCGCGCCCTGGAAACTGGGCGCGTCGGTCAGCACAGACAGGCAGGCAGCCCCCCCGTCGGCATAGGCGGCGGCCAGCGCCGCGGGATCGAAATCGGCGCGGATCAGCCCCTTCGACGGGCTGGCCTTCTTGATCTCGGCAATCAGGCCGTAGCCGGTTTTTGTCGCTTGCAGCAGCGTGCCTGCAAAGGGGCGCACGCGGGGCGCATCTGCTGCGTCGGCCTCGACAGCGTCGTGCGACCGCTCGGCCTTGGCGGCGGCGATCTCTTCCAGTTTGTAGGCCTTGATCGTGTCAAGGATGCTGGGCGTGGTCATGCCACCTCCGATGTCAGTGTTGCGAGTGCGGTGATACGCGCGCGCGCGGCACCGGAATCGATGCTTTCGGCGGCCATCGCGACACCGTCCTTGGGATCGTCCACGCGGCCCGCCACGATAAGGGCGGCCGCCGCGTTGAGAAGCACCGCGTCGCGGTAGGCGCCCGGAGCGCCATCGAGCAGCGCACGCAGCGCCGAACCGTTTTCGGCCGGCGTGCCGCCGAGGATGCCCTGCAACGGGTGCACGGGCAGGCCGAAATCCTCGGGATGCAGCTCGACCTCGCGCACCACGCCGTCCGGATCGAGCGCGGCGACGAAAGACGCGCCGGTGATGGTCATCTCGTCGGTGCCGTCCGATCCGTGCACCAGCCACGCGCGTTCCGATCCCAGCTGCCCCAGCGTTTCGGCCATCGGCCGGATCAGCGCGCGCGAGAACGCGCCGGTTAACTGGCGCTTGACCCCGGCGGGGTTGGTGAGCGGCCCGAGGATGTTGAAGATCGTGCGGGTGCCAAGCTCGGTGCGGGCGGTGCCGACATGGGCCATCGCGGGGTGATGCATCGGCGCCATCATGAAGGCGATACCGACCTCCTTCAGCGCGCGCTCGACCACGTCGGCGCCGACCATCACGTTGATCCCCATCTGCGCCAGCGCATCCGCGGCGCCCGATTGCGAGGACAGGTTGCGGTTTCCGTGCTTGGCCACCGGCACGCCGGCCCCGGCCACCACGAAAGCCGCGGCGGTCGATATGTTGAGCGTGCCCTTGCCGTCGCCGCCGGTGCCCACGATGTCCATTGCGCCCTCGGGCGCGCGCACCTTGTTGCACTTGGCGCGCATCACGGCCGCCGCGGCGGCGAACTCGTCGACCGTCTCGCCGCGCGTGCGCAGCGCCATCAGCAAGCCGCCGATCTGCGCCGGCGTCGCCGCGCCGTCGAAGAGGATCACGAAGGCCTCCTCAGCCTCGGCGCGGGTCAGCGACCGGTCGGCGGCAGCCCCGATCAGCGGTTTGAGGTTTTCGCTCATGCCGGTACCTGCATAAGGTCGAGGAAATTCTTCAGTAGTTTGTGCCCGTGCTGCGAGGCGATGGATTCAGGATGAAACTGCACCCCGTGGATTGGCAACTCTCGGTGTTGCACCCCCATGATCGTCCCGTCGGCGAGATCCGCGGTGACCTCCAGGCAGTCGGGCAGGCTGGCGCGTTCGACCACCAGCGAGTGATAGCGCGTCGCCTCGAAGGGCGAGGGCAGGCCGGCGAAGACCCCCTGCGCACCATGCCGGATCTGGCCCATCTTGCCATGCACGATCTCCGAATGCCGGATCACGCGTCCGCCGAAGGCCTGGCCGATCGCCTGATGCCCGAGGCACACGCCCAGGAGCGGAATACCCGCCTCGGCCGCTGCCAGCGTCAGCGGCAGGCAGATGCCGGCCTGGTCGGGATCGCACGGCCCCGGCGACAGCAGGATGCCGGCGGGCCGCAGCGCCATCGCCCCCTGCACGTCGATCGCATCGTTGCGGATGACGTGTGTCTCGGCCCCCAATTCGCCCACGTAATGGACGAGGTTGTAGGTGAAACTGTCGTAGTTGTCGATCAATAGCAGCATCTGCGCCTGTCCTCTGCGAATGGGGCTGGAGGGTTGGGGCCCGGTCCTGTCATACATGTTCAGGCTTGCACGGCACCGTCAAGGGGCGCTACGCCACGCCGGGTATTGCGATGCGGGCCAAAACGGCCGGCGGAGCGGGCGCGAGGCAGGAGACCGGCAAATGGTGGGCGGATTTCTAAAAGGCGCGGTGGCGGGCGCGATCGTCTCGGGGCTGGCTCTCGGGACCGCGTCGGTGCTGATGGAGGGGCCAGCGGACCGGTCACCGCGCGTCGACACGGTCGAGGTGACGCCCGGCTCGGGCTTCGATCCCCGGCGCGAGGATCGTGCGGCATCGGTGCCGGCGCCCGAGACGCGCCCCGATCCCGGCGCCCCGGCGCAGGTGACCCCGGCCGCGCCCGGCGATGCCGTCCCGCGCGCAGAAACCGACAGCGCGCCGGCCAGCGCACCGATGACCGATGGCGCCGACACGCTCGGACCGGCGCCCGAGGGCAGTACCGGCGACACCGCCCGCATGACCGCCGCCGACGGCCCGGTCGCCCCCCGCCCGCCCGCGCCGATGCAGGACGCGCCCCGGAGCGACGACCGGCCGGCGCGGCCCGCATCCGCGCCGGCCAATACGGAGGCCCCGTCGGCAGAGGCCCCGGCGCTGCGGCGCAATGCCGCCGCCTTCACCAATTCCGGCAACAGGCCGCTGATGGCGATCCTGCTGATGGAGGCGGCCGGCAGCACGGTCACGTTCGAGATGCTGGAAAGCTTTCCCTATCCGCTGAGCATCGCGCTCGACCCTGACCGCCGCGGCGCGGCAGACGCTGCCGCGCGCTACCGCGATGCCGGTTTCGAGGTGGTCCTGGCAGTCGATCTGCCGCGGAATGTCTCGCCTGAAGAGGCCCGCGCGGCGCTGCAGGACGATATCGCGCAGGTGCGGCAGGCTGTTGCGGTACTGGAGGACGGCGCGGGCGGCTTGCCCGTCGCCGGCGCGGCAACGATCCTTGGCCGCAGCGGGCACGGGCTCGTGACCCGGGCCACGGACTTCGACCCTGCGCGCGCCGTACTCGCTGCGTCAGGTGTTCCCGCAGCCACGCTACAGAACGATCTTGACGGGCAGTGGCAGGGCACCGGGACCATCGAGGCGACGCTCGACGAGGCGGCCGCGGCCGCCGAAAACCAGCGCGGCGTGATCGTGCTGGGCCGGATGCGCGCCGGCACGCTGCGCGCGCTCTCGTCATGGGCGGGGCGCGGCGGGGCGCGGCGCGTGGCCCTCGCCCCGGTCTCGGCGGTGCTGTCGGCACAGCCCGGCCGGTAGGCGGCGCGACACTGGCTGCGCTTCACCTCGGCGTCCCGCGGGTGTAGACTCATGCCAAAGCACCACGTGAGGACACCGTCATGAACATCAACACGCCCACGCTGCGGGCCAAGGACGCCCCGAACCTCGACAGTTTCGACTGGCAGGATCCCTTCCGCCTCGCCGATCAGTTGACCGAGGAAGAGCGGATGATCGCCGACAGCGCGCGCAGCTTCGCCCAAGGCACCCTGCAACCGCGGGTCATCGACGCCTACCGCGAGGAACGGGTGGAGCCAGAGCTTTTCCGCGAAATGGGCGAGATGGGCCTTCTGGGCACCACCATCCCCGAGGAATATGGCGGGCTCGGCGCGAATTATGTCAGCTACGGCCTCGTCGCCCGCGAGATCGAGCGCGTCGACTCGGGCTACCGCTCGATGATGAGCGTGCAATCCTCGCTGGTGATGTACCCGATCTATGCCTACGGGTCCGAAGAGCAGCGGCGCCGCTACCTGCCCGGTCTGGCGTCGGGCGAGTTGATCGGCTGTTTCGGGCTGACCGAACCCGATGCCGGCAGCGACCCGGCTGGGATGAAGACCCGCGCGGTGCGCACCGACACCGGCTACCGCCTCACCGGGTCCAAGATGTGGATCTCCAACAGCCCGATCGCGGATGTGTTCATCATCTGGGCCAAGTCCGAGGCGCATGACGGCAAGATCCGCGGCTTCATCCTCGACAAGGACACGCCCGGTCTCAGCGCGCCCAAGGTCGGCGGCAAGCTGTCCCTGCGCGCCTCGGTCACGGGCGAGATCGTGATGGACGGCGTCGAGGTTCCCGAATCGGCCCTCCTGCCCAATGTCTCGGGCCTCAAGGGGCCGTTCGGCTGCCTCAACCGCGCGCGCTACGGCATCGCCTGGGGCGTCATGGGGGCCGCCGAATTCTGCTGGCACGCGGCCCGGCAATATGGGCTGGACCGCAAGCAGTTCGACAAGCCGCTGGCGCAGACGCAGCTTTACCAGCTGAAACTCGCCGACATGCAGACCGAGATCGCGCTCGGGCTTCAGGCCTGCCTGCGCGTCGGCCGGCTGATGGACGATGCCAACGCGGCGCCTGAGATGATCAGCCTGATCAAGCGCAACAATTGCGGCAAGGCCCTGACCATCGCGCGCCACGCTCGCGACATGCATGGCGGCAACGGCATATCCGAGGAATACCAGGTGATGCGCCACATGGTGAACCTCGAGACGGTCAACACCTACGAGGGCACGCATGACGTCCACGCGCTGATCCTCGGGCGCGCGCAGACCGGTCTTCAGGCGTTCTTCTGAAAGGCGAGCCTTGGCGCGTAACCCATTGAAAACGCTCGAATGAGTGGCGCACTCGCCCCGTTCTGGCGGGCCAGTTCGCTAGAGGTGTTCGAAGCAGCACCCTTCACGGGCGACCACGCCACGGATCTCGCCATCGTCGGCGGTGGCTATACCGGGCTGTCGGCGGCGCTTCAAGCGGCGGGGCAGGGTGCCTCGGTCACCCTGCTCGAGGCCGAAACCGTCGGGCATGGCGGCTCTGGGCGCAACGTGGGCCTTGTCAATGCCGGCCTCTGGCTGCCGCCCGATGATCTCTGCCGGGCACTTGGGTCGGAGGCGGGCGAGCACCTGACCGCGGTGCTGGCCGCAGCACCGGATCTGGTCTTCGCGCTGATCGACGACCATGCCATCGCCTGCGAGCCCATGCGCCATGGCACGCTGCACCTCGCGCACGCGCCGCGCGGCACGGCACAGTTGCGCGCGCGGCTTGCGCAGATGCAGGCCCGCGGCGCCCCGGTGCAACTGCTGGACGGTTGCGAGGTCGCCGCGCGCACCGGCACGGACGCGTTTCACGCCGCGCTGCATGATCCGCGCGCCGGCACGATCCAGCCGCTGGCCTATGCGCGCGGCCTTGCCCGCGCCGCGCGCGAAGCGGGCGCCGAGTTGCACGAGCACAGCCCCGTGACGGGCGTCGAGCACCGCGACGGGCAGTGGTGCGTGACAACCGCTCAAGGAACCCTGCGCGCCAAGCGGCTTTTGATGGCGACCAACGCTTATCACACGCCCGCGCCGCCGCTGCGCCTGCCCGAGATGCCGGTGGTGCAGTTCTACCAGCTTGCGACCGAGCCCTTGGGCGACAACCGCGCGCGCGAGATCCTGCCGGGCGGCGAAGGGTGCTGGGATACCGGCCTCGTGATGACGGCGCTGCGCCGCGACGCGGCGGGACGGATCATCCTCGGCGGCATGGGCGGGGCGGGCGCGATCCATGCCGACTGGGCCGCGCGCAAGCTGGCGCAGCTTTTCCCGCAGCTGCGCGGTATCTCCGTGCCGCATGCCTGGGCCGGCCGCATCGCGATGACCGGCGATCACCTGCCGCGCATCCAGCGGCTAGGGCCCGAAGGTTTCGCCGTCTACGGCTATTCGGGGCGCGGCATCGGGCCGGGCACGGTCTTCGGTAAGGCCGTGGCCGGCGCGCTGCTGACCGGGGACGAAACCGATCTGCCGGTGCCGGTGATCGCCGTGCATCACGAACCCCTGGCGCGGCTCAAGACGCTCTACTACGAGACCGGCGCGCGGCTGGTGCACCTGATCTCGGCCCGTGGCTGAGCGTTTACGCACACAACCTGTTGAGCAGGGCGGCATTGTGCGCAAAGCGCGACCCTCTACATGCCATGTCAGTATTGTAAAAGGATAGTGACATGGCCGTGACGGACGCCGCAGGCGGGTTTACCAGTGGGAATCTTTTCCGTCACGTGACGGTGATGTCCTTCACCTCGAGCGTCGGGCTGATGGCGATCTTCGCCGTCGACCTGATTGACGTCGTCTTCATCTCGATGCTTGGGCGCGAGGAACTGGCGGCCGCGGCGGGTTATGCCAGTACGCTGATGTTCTTCGCCAGCGCCATGAATATTGGCCTGTCGATTGCTGCCGGTGCGCTGGTGGCGCGGGCGGTGGGGCGCGGTGATACCGCGCGGGCCCGCGACTATGCCACCAGCACCGCGGTGATCGCGGTCATGGCGGGGTTGCTGCTGCCGCTTCTGACGCTGCCGGTGATCGGCGATTTGCTGGGCCTCGTGGGCGCGTCGGGGACGACAGCGGAGCAGGCGGCGGGGTATCTGTGGATCATCCTGCCGACAACCTTCCTGTCGGGGCTGTCGATGGTGGCGGTTGCGGTTCTGCGTGCGCATGGCGACGCGCGCGCGGCGATGTATCCGGCACTTCTGGGTGCGGCGGTGAACCTGGTTCTCGACCCGATCCTGATATTCACGCTGGGTTTGGGGATCGAAGGCGCGGCAACAGCGACGGTGCTCGCGCGACTGGCGACGGCGCTCTTCGCGCTCAGCCTCGTGATGGCGCGCTACCGGGCCTTCGCCTGGCCGAACCCGGCCTGCGTGGTGCGCGATTTCACCGACGCGGCCAGCATCGCGGGACCTGCGGCTCTCGGCACCATGGCGACCCCGATGGGCACCGCGATCGTGATGCGCGAGATGGCGAAATACGGCACCGATGCGGTTGCCGCGATGGCGGTGATCAACCGCATGGTCCCGGTGGTGTTCGCGGTGGTGCTGTCTGTATCGGGCGCGATCGGGCCGATCCTGGGGCAGAATTTCGGGGCAGGGCGCATGGACCGGGTGTTCGAGGCGTTCCTCGAGGGGCTGAAATTCCTTGCTATTTACGTGGTTGGCATGTCGGCGCTCCTGTATCTTTTCCGCGATCCGATCGCCGATCTTTTCGGGGCGGACGGGCAGATGCGCGCGATACTCTACCTCTTCCTCGGTCCGCTGGCGCTCGGGTCTTTCTTCAACGGCGCGGTCTTCGTGGCCAACGCGACCTTCAACAATCTCGGGCGTCCGGCCTATTCCACGGGTCTGAACTGGGCGCGACACACGGCCGGCACATGGCCCTTCGCGCTGGCCTTCGGCGCGATCTGGGGCGCGCCCGGTGTGCTGGCCGGGCAGATGGTCGGCGGGGCGGTGTTCGCGGCCCTCGGGCTGTGGCTGGGCCTGCGCGTCATCGACGAGCCGTGCCGCGACCCGCTGCAGGGACAATATGTCTGCCCCGACCGCCGGATGCACATCGTCGCCAACCGCGCATTGCGCTGATCGGGTGAACATGTCCTGGATCAAGTAGTAGTGCACGGTGTCGCCGCGCAACACGGGCGACACCGCGCGGGGCTGTGCGCCCTTGGGGAACGCGACGACAGCCTTGGATGGTCGACCGTCCGCCCTGATCAATAAGAGCGGACGACCGACAACCGGTCAGACCGGTGCGACACCGCCCCCCGGAAAAGACCCGAGCTGGGCGCCGCCGCTACGTCCCGGGTATCAACACCCTCACTCACGGAACATCATTATCATGCGACTTAACGTGGCGTTAGGAAAGTCAGGGATTCCCTACCCGCCGCGGATCATTCCACGAAGAATATCTGATTCTGGAAAGACGCCTTCAGGACCGCCTGCGCGGTCGTCTCGACGCATAGCGCGTGCCGCGCGAGCCGCAGATGCTTTTCCACCGTGGCGTGGGTCAGCCCCATGACCACCGCGATATCCTGCACGGTCTTGCCGTCGCCGACCCAGGTCAGGACCTCGCGCTGGCGCCCGGTCAGGGCGCGCTTCGGCATTTCGTAGGGCAGGGACTGGATGCACAGATGCGCCAGATTGTTCAGCGCCAGGATGGTCTCGCCGTCGCGGTGCCAGATCTCGTCTACCTCGGCTTGCGTCATGCCGGCCTGCGCAGTCAGCGCGATGGCGGCCTTCATTCGCGGGCGCAGCGACTTGAAGCTGATCGAGTAGCCGGCAAGGACGCCGTGCCGGCGATTGAACTCCAGCACCCGGCGCTCTTGGGAGGTGAAATCGCCGCGCCGCTCGCGCGCGTCGAGAACCGACCACGATCCGGGGCCGTCATGCTCCATCGACCAGCGCACCATCGGCGCGTGCATGTAGAGCCTGTCCTCGATGAACGGATCGATATAGTCGCGGTTGTGATTGGACAGGATCACGAAATCGTCCGGATCGCCCAGCGAGGTTGCGGTGCGGAACCGCGTGCATCCGTATAGCAGCCGGTCGAAGCCGAACGCGGCCATGTTGCGCGTGTGGACATCCCAGAGTTCCTCGACCGAAGTCAGGTTGAGCATCCGGTTGATCGAGGGCGGGCTGATCATCCGCGGCTCTCCAGGTGCCCGCGCATCGCGTCGAGCGCGAGGATATAGCCCTGCGCGCCGAACCCGCAGATCACGCCGACCGCCACCTTAGCGATGTGCGACACGTGCCGGAATTCCTCGCGGGCATGGACGTTCGACAGGTGCAGCTCGATTGCCGGCAGGCCGGCAGAGCTCAGCGCATCCATCAGCGCCACCGAGGTATGGGTGTAGGCGCCGGCGTTGAGCACGATCCCGTCATGTGTGCCGCGCGCGGCATGGATGCGGTCGATCAGCACGCCTTCATGATTGTTCTGCTCGAAGGCAAGACCTAGATCGTGCGCCGTCGCATGCGCCCGGCACATCGCCTCGATATCTGACAGCGTGGTGTGACCGTAGACCTCCGGCTGCCGGACGCCCATCAGGTTGAGGTTCGGGCCGTTGAGCACGAGGATGGATGTCATGCGTTAAATCCTTTGGCAGGCAGCTAAACGGGTTTTGCACGGTCTGTCGAGCATTGCATCGTTTATAAAACTCGCAAGATAGCTGGCCATGGCGAAGATGCCGCAGAAGATGGATAATTAGAAGAGCGTATTATTTTACATAATACATATTATACGCTAATTGCGTCCTGTCCGGCGTTTTCCTTCGCATAACCCATTTTATAAGAATGATAAATAAGCTAACATATTTCAAAAAAGAACGAACATTTGCCACCTGCACAGTTCCGGTATTGTCATCGTGTCCGCACGCATGTTCGACCAAATGGCGAGCGCTTCCCTACCGTCTTTGACGAGACTGGCGTGCCACCGCATTACCCAACAGGTTTGATGCTCAACCTGCGCAGCAAGAATGCTGGCGCTTTGACAATGAAAGCGGGCGCGACCGATCTCGTGCATCTGGGCCAGGCTTCTGAATTCGAAGGGCTTTCTGACCTGAACGCGCGCCTGGAGGACGGTCGTTACCTCGATGATTTCGAGATAGAATTACTCGTGGAGAACATGGGGCTCCAGACTTCACTGCCCCGGCGCCTGAACGGCCCGAAGGTCATTCTGGCGGACCGAAAGCGACTGCTGGAGAAAGCTCCCGCGACCATCAATGCAACGAAAGCACGGCGCATCACGATATCCGCCAAATATATCCACCTCGTCGCGCGGACCGGAGAGGCGCAAGCCAGCCCAAGCAAGCGGCGCAAGCGATCCGGGCGTCGAACGGAGATGGTCAAATACTTCATGGCGCTGCGCCCCAAAGGCCGCTCATCGCGCGTGCGGAATGCGGTACTCGAAGATGANAGACCATCGGCATCCTTCGCGTCGGTCTTGTTCGGTGCCATGTCGAGCGCAGCCTTGGCATGACGCGCGTCAATGCAGATCGCCGGTCGTCCTCTGGCGCCGAATGCGTGATAGAACCACACAGACAGCGGACCCGTCTCGACCACGGCACGCTTCACCGCCGGCGCCCGTTTGCGAATGAGTGCCGCAATTGCCGTCGGATCGGTGACGCACTTTCCGCGCCACACACGCTGACCGCCCCGTCGGATCGAAACGGCGGTTTCTTTCATGGACACGTCAAGGCCGATATCGTCTTCCATGGCCGTTCTCCCTTCGATGCCTGGGCCCGGCAACCAGTCGTGAGCCCGTTTTTCCATGCTGCCGGGGGAACAGCCGCCCTTCGAGAAAACGACTTGCCATCGGGGCGACTCGCTCTCGCGATTACCCCATGCGGATGGCTCCCGCTTCCGGCATCGCGATGTGCCATGTCGGGTGCTGTGCAACAACGCCCAATGAAGGGAGCCATCGATGAACGAGATTGTCCCGATCGGGATCGGTCTGGCGAAGTGTGTTTTCCAGCTGCCCGGTGTTGACGCCGAGGGGCGTCCCTCGTTGCGCCGTCAACCCAGGCGCAGCCAGCTGCTTGAGTTCTTCCAGCGCCAGCGCGCATTGCCGGGCACGGGAGTTGATCACGCGCGGCCGTGTGACGGGCTACGTCAAGCGCGGCAAGACGGACAAGAGCGGTGCCGAGGCGATTTGCGAGGCCGTGTCGCGTTCCTCGATGCGGTTTGTCACCGTGAAGACCGAAGCGCTGACCGTGGACACGGCCCGTGCGCTGATGAAAAACAGGCGGAAGTCCGGGCGGCAACCGCCGCCTGACAGAAAAAGGGCGCTCAGCCCTTACAAGAAGGCAAGTGCGTCGCGCCAAAGGCGCGCCCTGTCCTGAGTGGCACG